>JAFQGY010000127.1 GCA_017415325.1 Clostridia bacterium | reverse complement strand
TATCTTGCTTGAGGGGATTCGTTTGGCAGAGGTGTCCGAGGGTATCTATTTCTTAAATGCTGCTCCGCTGAATTTGGCGGGTGCAGATGGTTCACCGTGCAGAGCGGTGTTGATAGATACTGAAAGGTAAATTCCAATTTATCGTTCTGTTTTTTGATTGCAGTCTAAGGGAACTCAAAAAGTAATTGGGAGAAAAAGTAAAACAACAAAGATACAGGGAGGCGTGGCAGCATGGAACTGCGAAGAGTATTTGACACAATTCCGGAACAGTTTGACCGGTACAGACCCCGGTATTCTGCGGAACTGTTTACGGCGCTGATTGATTATGCAGATATCGGCCCCGGCAAAACGGTACTGGAACTGGGTCCCGGTACGGGGCAGGCGACGGATCCGGTTCTGCAGACGGGATGTGATTACACTGCCATTGAACTGGGAGACAATTTCTGTGAAGTGATGCAGAAAAAATACGGGCAGAATCCGAACTTCCGCATCCTTCACGATGACTTCATCACCCACGATTTCGCCAGTCAGCAGTTTGACTTGATTTATTCCGCCGCCACCATCCAGTGGATCCCGGAGGACATTGCCTTTTCCAAAACCTTTGCCCTGCTGAAACCCGGCGGAACACTGGCCATGATGCTCACAAGAGGGGATTACAGAACCCCCAACGAAGCACTGTATCAGAGCATCCAGAAGGTGTACTCCGCCTGGTTCAAACCGGAGGTACCCTATACCCACGGCTCCTTCCGGTATGACAATGCACCGGCATATGGCTATGTGGATTTTGAAAAGCGGGAATTTTCCGGCAAACGGGTGTTTACAGCGGAGGAATATGCAGCCTTCTGCGGCACCCACTGCGACCACATCGTCATTCCCGAACCCTACCGCAGCAAATTTTTCAAAGGCCTGCGGGATGCCGTATGGGAAGCGGGCGATCAGATTGTTTTTCAGGACACCTATGTACTGTACCTGACCAGAAAACCCAATATATAATAAAAATCAAACAAGGCATACAGAGTTTTTCATACCGCTGTACGCCTTGTTTTGCGTTGTACGCACTATATACTTCTTACTTCATATCTCTTACTTCTTATCTGTCATGGCTCCTCTCGCCCACAGGATCCATTTTGCCCGGTCCAGCGGATCCACACCCCGTCTGGGAGCATCGCAGCCTTCTCCGGGTTTGCATTCCCGGTATCCGTGGAAGTTGGTCTGACAGACGGCTTTCCCGGAAGAGAACGACGCCAGTTTCGTGGGGAAATCCATGAACTTCGCCAGCGGCACAATGCTGTCCAGCACCACGGTGTCTCCCGTCAGCATGGGACTGTCGTATTCGCCGCCGCCCTGTACCACCTCGGTGATCAGCTTGCCTGCCAGTTCCGCCGGGGCCGTGATCCGCATCTGCAGCAGAGGTTCCAGCAGGGCAGAGCCGCAGTTTACCAGCCCGTTCAGAAAGGCCATGGGGGTGCAGACGAAAAAGTCCAGCGGATGGGTGTGGATGGTGTGGTGCTCGCCGCCGATGAGGGTACAGCGGAAGTCCGTGACCTCCCAGCCGTGGATTCCCTGCTCCAGACAGGACTGGAAGGAACGGTGGATATGGCTCTGGTATTTGTAGAAACACTGGTTGTTCGGGAGTCTGCCGTGGTAGCTGACGCCGTATCCCCGGGGCATGGGCTCGAACAGGAACCGTACCACCGCCCAGCAGGGTTTCGGCATGGTGTAGTCTGCGTATCCCTCGCCCTTTCGCATGGGGGTTTCCTTGTAAATCACTGTGGGCGCGGAGAAATTTGCTTTCAGGCCGTACCGCTCCGCCAGCAGGGTTTCCAGAATCTCCGACTGCACGCTGCCCGTCAGGTGGATCACAATCTCCGACTGCCCGTTTTCCCATTTGGCGTCGATGTAGGGCTCTTCGTCAGAGAGTTCCTTCAGGGCAGCCGCCAGTTTCGGCAGTGCTTCCGGATCCGGGTCAGCGGCGTCAGGGGTCACCCGCACTCTGAGCAGCGGATGGGCAAGGGCATACCGGCGAACGGGTGTTACAGAACCAACATACCGTCCGACCTTCGCACCCGTCAGACCGCAGAGGGCACCGATGTCCCCTGCTTCCACCTGCCCGGCATCGGAATACCGTCCGCCGAGATGCTTCCGGATCTGGGAGACTTTGTCTTTGGCCTGTACGGTGTCGTCTTCCACCGGGACAGCATCTTCCGTGTCGGTTTCCGCCGCTTTTTCTTCCGCAACCGGTTCCACCACCGCCAGCGCATCCCGGTTTTTCACCGTACCGCCGAACAGCCGCACATGGGCGATCTTTCCCATGGTTTTGTCATGCTCGATCTTGAAAATCACCCCGGACAGATCCGCAGTGGCCTTGGCAGACGCATCGGGCATCCAGCGGGTACAGAAATCCAGTACATCCGTGATTCCCAGTCCCTTTTTGGCGCATCCGCACAGCACCGGCGTGATCTTTGTTTCCCGGATGGCATCGGGCAGGGCAGCGGCGATCTCTTCTTCCGTCAGCACATCGTCCAGTAAAAACCGTTCCGCAATGGCTTCATCCCATTCCCCCAGCGCTTCCGTTACGGCAGAGGCAAAGTCCGTACGCTCGATCCGGCAGTGTTCGAAGCCGCAGTCCGCACCCATGGTCACAGGCATATACACGGTTTTTGTTCCGGTGACTGCCCGCAGTTCTGAAAGCACCTTTTCCACATCCGCCCCCGCCCGGTCGATCTTGTTGATAAACACCATCCGGGGCAGGCCCGTGACCTCCAGCGCATGCAGCAGGTTTTCCGTGTGGGCCTTGACGCCGTCCGGGGCGGATACCACCAGAATGGCGAAGTCCAGTGCTTCCAGGCAGCGTTCCACTTCCCCCGCAAAGTCCACATGTCCGGGGGTGTCGATGATGTTCACCGTGGAGTCGTTCCATGTCAGGGAAGCCGTGGCCGAACGGACGGAGATCCCCCGTTTCCGTTCCACGGACATGGAGTCGGTTCTGGTTGTCCCTGCGTCCACGGAACCGGCCTCCCGGATCACCCCTGCGGTATACAGAAGCTGTTCGGTCAGGGTGGTCTTGCCTGCGTCTACATGGGCCAGGATGCCGAGGTTGCGGAAATGATGTGCAGCCATAGTGCCTCCGGAAAAGATAAGAGATCAGAAGTAAGAGATAAGAAGTAGTTGATACTTTTTGTTGGTCGGATGGATTTTTTATCATTATATCATATGTACGAAACGGTGTCAACAAAAATACAGCCCCTCCCATTTCCGGAAAGGCTGTATTTTTCACGCAGTAAAGAAAACTTCTTACTTCTTATCCCGTACTTCTTATTTATTTCTTACTGTCTCTGTGCATTCAGTTCTTCATACTTTGCCAGGGTCTTTTCCATAGCGGTGTTGAAGGACTTCTGGCCCTTTTCCCAGGTGGATGCAAAGGTGTCCTTGCCCTGGATTACGATGGTACGGATGTTGGTGTATAGGTTGCCCCAGTTGTAGATGTAGCCCAGGTCGTAACGGCGGTCCTGCAGGATGATGTCCAGCATTTCGATGGATTCTTCGTCACGCATATACTTTCTGGTGATGGCTACGTCGTAGTATGCAGGGGTCAGGGTATACATGGACTTGGCAGCCATGGCTTCCACGATGGCACCGGACATTTCCTGGTTCTGGGCGGCGGCGGTGATGGTTACAACCTTACCGGCAGTACCGTGTACGAAGTGGTGGTACTTTTCCTGGCCTTCGTCGTACTTGGGCCACGGAATCAGACCGAATGCGGTTTCGCTTTCACGCATACGGATGATGCACTGCATAACTTCTCCGAAGAACAGGGCTCTGCCTTCTTCAAAGTGGATACGCAGACCGTCGGAGGAACCGATCACGGAGGTGTTGATGGTCAGCATTTTGTCGGACATGATCTTCCCGGCCTTTTCCACAACGCCTACCATTCTTTCGGCATCTTCACACAGGAACGGCGTACCTTCGCTGTCCTTGTACACCAGCTTTTCGCCGGAGGCATAGAACAGACCCTGACCGGAGTCATCGGAGGTGGCAAAGCCGAAGATGTCGTCTGTATGGAGCATCTTCCCGTCACCGTTTACATCCAGTGCGGCGGAAGACATCATTTCCAGCATATCATCATAATACCAGTCGTTTTCCTTTACCTTGTCGTAGATGTTGTCAAAGCCGTTGTCTTCATACAGCTGCTTGTTGAACATCAGAACCCAGGTGGCGTCGTTGTCAATGACGGTGATGTCACCGGTGGCAAAGTAGATGTTCCCCATCAGTTCCAGGTCTTCGGTACAACCCTGGTCCCACCACGGCTTGGACAGGTCGATGTAGGGCAGGTCATACATGCTGATGGTATAACCGGCCTGAGCAAGGTTGGCGGCGGCGGTGGTGTTGGTCATGACAGCGTCGTAGTCCCCGGTACCGGCGGTTACGTCCTGCTTGGCCAGGGTTTCGGTAACGCCCTGGGACTGGGCCATCTTGATGTTGTAGGTTTCTTCCAGATACAGGTTTCTTTCGTAAACGGCGTCGTTGATAACGTCACCGGTGGTGTTTTCCACCCAAACGTCATAGGTCATCCAGTCCTGACCGTTGGTATCGTTTGCGTCAGAAGTCAGGAACATGAATTCTTCTGCGCCGAAGTCCAGTGCGGGGATGTCGGGCAGCAGTTCGGTTTCTTCTTCCGGCTGGGTTTCCACAGTTTCGGTGTTCTGGGCAACGGGTGTGGTTTCCACAGGATCACTTGCACAGGACAGCAGGGTGGGAGCTACGGTGATCAGTGCCAGGAGCAGTGCGATGAGGGTATGTTTTTTCATAGGTACCTCCAGAACGGATTTCCACAGTTTTTGATAAAAACGGGAAAAATCAATTTTTGTTAAAAAGTATTATACACCATAAAACTGTGTTTGTCAATTCCTAAACGGAATTTCTTTATGAAAACCGTGAATAAAATACGTTCCGGGATGCGTGAAATTGGATAAAATGAATAGTGAAACCTGTCGCTGCATTGGGTATCCGATGGCCGGAAAACAGAAAAACACTGCACAGTCCGCAAACGGTCATGCTGTGCAGTGTACAATTTTGTGTATATCCGTTTATTCGGTTTCCATCACATGATAGCCGCTGCCCACGGTCTTCTTCACGCCGCAGAAGTCGATTTCCGCTTCCGCACCGAAGGGGATCTGTACAAACAGCCGCTTTTTGTCATACCGGTCAGACCAGCGCACGCTGACCTCACCCAGTACTGTTTCCACTACGGCGTGAGCGGAATGCAGCCCTTCCGGCAGAACGGGGGCAATGCGGATCTTCTTCCAGCCGGGCTCGATGGGGGTAACCCCTGCGATCCATGCATAGAAGAAATAGCCGACAGCCCCGTACATGGGATGGTTGTGGGAGTTCATGCCGGGGTTCTTCTTCAGCTCGAACCGTTCCCATACGGTGGTGGCTTCGTTCTGGATCATGTAGCCGTAGGAGGGATAGGTTTCCTTTGTCAGAAGCGTCCACGCCTTGTCCATGTGGCCGTACTTTGCCAGCATATCCATCATGTACCGGGTACACAGATTGCCGGTGGTGAACTTGTAGTCTCTTTCCACCAGATCGGCGGCGAGGATGTCTGCGGCGTTCTGACGTACTTCTTCCGGCAGAATCTCCAGCCACAGCGCAAAGGCCTGTGCACCTTCGGAGCCTGTGGCAACCCTGCCGTTTCCGTCATGCCATCTTTCAAGGAAGGCGGCCTTTACCTTTTCGCCGATTTGGGCATAGTGGGCAGCCTTGTCCGTCAGACCGATTGCTTCCGCCATTTTCACCAGCAGCTTACAGTTCAGATAGGAATACCCGGTGGACATAATCAGCCCGTCGGTTTCCCGGTTCTTGGCCGCATCAATGTTCCCGCCTTCGCAGGCATAATAAGGTCCTGCCCAGTCGCCGTAGTAGCTGTAGTTTACGATGTAGTCGTCACTGTGGGACAGCAGACAGTCTTCCCATGCCGCCAGTCCTTCAAAGCCTTCCCGCAGATGCTCGGTCTGACCCGTGTGCATCCATGCCTGATAAGCCGCCATGAGATACGAGGTGCAGACCGGGTCGGCCGGACGGTTGCCGAAGAAGAAGGGAGCGGTACAGGTGATGGCGCCGTCAATCTGTTCGTCCCGGATGTCCCGGACAATCTTGGGGAACATACGGCCGATGTCAAAGTTATACGGCGTTTCCTCAAACCGGACGGTGGCGTCGTTCATCCAGCCCATCCGTTCATCCCGCTGGGGACAGTCTGTCAGGATGGAGTGCATGTTGTCCATCTCGGTCATGACGATGTTCTTCTGGATCTGGTTCACAAGGGCCGACCCGCAGGAGAACAGGGAGCCGTTTTTCAGATCGGTGCACCACAAGAGGGCGGTCAGGTCTTCCTTTGCCACATAGTCCACCCCGGTGACTTCTGCATACCGGAAGCCATGGAAGGTGAATTTCGGTTCCCACAGGATCTCGTCCCGTCCGTCCCCGGCTGCGATGTAGGTGTCGGTACATTTTGCATCCCGCAGCGGTGCCGTGTACAGAGTCCCGTCTTCGTCCAGCTCTTCCGCAAACCGGATGGTGATGGTCTGTCCCGGCTTCAGGGTTTCCGGCAGTACCATGCGCACCACCCCGGCGATATTCTGACCGAAGTCCGCCACAAACATCCCCGGTTTCGGCGTGGTAATTTCGATAGCGGGATATTCCGCTGCCTGCCGGATGGGTTCCAGTGCCATGGGACGCATCACGCCGCCGGGAGCAGGGACTTCCACGGCAGGGGCAAATCCCACGGGGGAAGAACCGGCGGTGTCCCAGTTTCTGTCGGTCAGCCGTGCGTCATAGGTCTCCCCGTTGAAAATGGAGGCAGCGGTGATGGGGCCGAACTTCACCAGCCAGTCTTCATCGGTGGCAATGGTTTCCACCCGGCCGTCATAATACCGCAGTACCAGCATGGCCCAGAGCTGACTCCGCCCGGCAAAGTTCAGTTTCCGCTGACCGATGGCGCCTTTTGTCAGGTTTGTGTGGTTGTTCCGCCAGCCTTCCGCTACCTGAATGCCGATGGTGTTCTTCCCGGAGCAGAGCAGGTATGTTACGTCCGGATGTACGGTGTAGTATACGGTTTTTTCGTAGTTGGAGAAAGCCGGTTCCAGCCTGGCATCGGTGAGATCCAGCCCGTCCACGGTGACATGGTGGTATCCCAGCCCGCAGACATACAGGCAGGCGCTCTCCGGCATTTCGGAAAGGGTAAAGTCCCGGCGGAAGTACAGCACCCGGCCGTCTGTCTCTTCGGCAGAACCGATCCACTTTCCGCAGAGTTCCTCCTCTGTCAGCACCCCGGAAACAAAGCTCACCGGATACGGCTCGGATTCTTCTCCGTTTCTGTCCCGCAGCAGAATGGTGGCGGTCAGCTGGATCCCGGCAGGCAGCTTTTCCCCGGCATAGGCCAGACACTGTTCGTCCTGTTCCACCCAGCCGCTGTCCCAGAGCAGACGGTCCCCTTCCACCATCACCCGGCAGGCACTCTGACCGTTTCCGTCATGGGAAGAAACCGCCGCCCAGCCGAACACCGGACGCAGGGAATCCACGGTACAGTACCGGCACCCTTCCCGGATCCTGCCGCCGTCGATGAATACAGATGTAATTTTCAGCATATAAAGTCTCCCTCTGAAAAGAAGAAGTAAGAAATATGCGCAAACCTACTTCTTACTTCTTACCTCATATTTCTTACTTGATTTCTTCCGGCTTTTCTTCCAGCTTCAGCGGGTAGTCGCCCAGGTGTTCCATTTTGAAACCGTTTGCCTTGTAGGTTTCGTAGTCGAAGGCGTCCAGTTCGTCCATGGCCAGCTTGTGGAATTCATAGAAATTGTACCACCATTCGTAGCCGGAACCCAGCTCGGCGTTCAGGTAGGCGTCGGCGATGTCACAGCCCATCTTGGGAGCCACGTAGAAGGCACCCATGGCCAGTACGTTTACCCCATTGCCGGTGATGGCGCGCAGTGCGGCGGGAACGGATTCCACAACCCCTGCGTGGACTCTGGGGCACTTGCTGGCGGCGATGTGAATCCCCATGCCGGTGCCGCAGAACAGAAGGGCTCTCTCAAAATTGCCTTCGGAAATCTGTGCGCCCACACGAAGACCTACACGGTGGAACATGTTTTCGGTGTCTTCCACATTCGGGTCGGTTACGCCCAGGTCCGTGATCTTCCAGCCCTTGGCTCTCAGGTGTTCACATACGGCTTCCTTCAGGGGATATCCGGCAAAATCGGCGCCGACTACGAGATATTTGTCCTTTACGGTCTTCATACATTGGTTCTCCTTTATGGAAAAGTATAGGTTTGGATATATCCTACCATAATTTTTCCCAAAGGTCAATGGGGTTTGGCGGAAATACATGGAGAATTGTTATTTAATTGGGTTTAAAATATACGTTACCCACTTGATTCTGACGGAGAATCATGTTATACTAAATATAGTAGTACTGTGGGGCAGGATCGGATCTGCCTGCAAATTTTACATGGGAGGTAAATATGACGGCTGCAATCAAAATCGGCTGTGACACACGGTATCTGTGTCTGGATATTCATAACGGTGCACCCTGCCGGAAAATCATTGTGCGGGAGGGAGATACGCTGGTATATGATCTGGATGTGCTTCTGGCCCGTCCCGGGGATGAAAGCGTGCGGATGTATGCGGATTTGGCGCCCTTTGCCGGAAAAGAGCTGACATTCCGGATTGTGGAAGACGGGAAGGAAATGCCCTATGAAGCCATTCTGTCGGACAGGCGGGAAGGGGAAAACGACTACAACACGCTCCTGCGTCCTACGGTGCATTTTACATCCCGGTACGGCTGGAACAACGACCCAAACGGTCTGGTGTATGCGGACGGTGTGTATCATATGTTCTACCAGCATAACCCCGCCGGTACCCGCTGGGGTAATATGCACTGGGGACACGCTACCTCCGAAGACCTGCTGCACTGGACAGAACAGGATGAAGCCCTGTATCCCGACGCCCACGGAACCATGTACTCCGGCAGCGCCGTGGCGGATGATGACAACGTGACCGGACTGAAAGAAGGGGAACACACCCCCATTCTGCTGTATTATACGGCAGCAGGCGGTAATTCGCTTCTCTCCGCCGGACAGCCCTTTGCCCAGTTTATGGCCTATTCCACCGACGGCGGCGTGACCTTCAAAAAATATTCCGACACCCCCATTCTGCCCCATATCGTGGGGGCCAACCGTGACCCCAAGGTGGTGCGGGCGGACGAGCTGAATGCATGGATCCTGGCGCTGTATCTAGACGGCAACGAATATGCCCTGTTTCTCTCCCGGGATCTGCTGCACTGGGATCTGTTCCAGAAAATCACCCTGCCGAACGATGCAGAATGCCCGGACTTCTATCCCCTGAACTGCGAGGAAACCGGGGAACGGCTGTGGGTGCTTTCCGGCGCATCGGATACCTATATGGTGGGGCTTCTGTCCGAAAATGGGTTTCATCCCATTCAGGAAGCAATGCCCTACCGGCTTGGCGGCGGCGGAAGCTATGCGGCACAGACCTTCTGGGGTACCGACAGACGGATCAAGATTGCATGGGGACAGATGGACGCACCGGGAGCCGAGTTCTCCAGCCAGATGCTGTTCCCGGCGGAAGTGACCCTGCACAAGGCCGACGACGGCAAATACCGCATGGCCACAAAGCCCATTGACGGGATCAGAAAGCTGCACATGATGGATGTGCGTGTGGAAAAGGCCGCTGCCCGTGCCTGCCCCCTGCGGTATCAGCTGAAGGGCGGGGCATACGATATCAATATCCGGGTGAATTATGACGCCGCTCCCGTGCAGTGCGAATTCTACGGCCTGACCATGACCATTGACGGGGCGGCCAACCGGCTGATTCTCCCCGACAGAGAAATCCCCCTGACCTACAACTGGAATTCCCCCTGCCGGAGACACAAGATCCGTGTGCTGGTGGATACCATCAGTCTGGAAGTGTTCGCCGACTACGGCAGGATCTATACGGCCCTGAAGGTACAGCCCGACTTTACGAAGGATCAGTTCTTACTGTATCCTGCCGCAGAGGAAGGCAGAGAGGAAGCGGCCGTGGATCTGGCACCCCTGTACCGGATCTGGGAATGAGAGATATACGAGAGAAAAACAGAGTTCTGCGGAGGACGAAAGCATGCAGGTAAATCGGAAATATATACTGGAAGACTATATGAAGCCCATCTGGGAAGGAGACACGGTGTTCCATGAATCCGTGATGTTCCGGGAGGACGAACATGCGGTGCGGCTGGTGTATCCCATTGCGGAAGTATACGGGGTATTCTCGGCGGATCTGCAGACGGAATACACGGAAGGGATCGACTGGACGGTGGAATACGGCTGTCTGGTCCGTCTGCCCGGTTCCCGGATGCCTTACATGACCCTGGAACGGTTCTACCCGGCGCAGCACGAAAACGGAAAGGACTTCGGCTGTACGGAAGCGGGAAAGCCGTGGCTGGGCTTCGGCGAAGGGGACACCATGATCCGGAATCAGGTGGTGGTGACCTATCGGCACGAAGCGGCATGGAACGGCCCTGTGGTTCCCGCCCAGACAGACAAGTGCGCCCGGTTCCTTGCCAAGCTGGAAAGAGGGGAAGAGGCCACCATCCTGTTCTACGGGGACAGCATCACCACCGGGGCAAATTCCTCCGGCAGAGTGGGTGTGGAACCCCATGCACAGTCTTTCCCGGAAATGGTGACGGCCATGCTGGCGAAGGAATACGGATACACCGTGTCCTGGGATGTGCATCCCTATGAGGAAATGAAATCCATTGCCAAAACCGGCGGCAGGGTACTCCACTATGTGAACACGGCTGTGGGCGGCATGGACTCGAACTGGGGTGTGACCAATGTGCAGACCCATGTGAACGATTATCAGCCGGATCTGGTGATTCTGGCATTCGGCATGAACGACGGACACAAGACCAGAGACCACTATATGGATCTGACAAAGCAGATTGTGGATTCCATGCAGGAAAACACCGGCGCCGACATCATTCTGCTGGCCACCATGCTCCCTCACTGGCGTGCTGCGGGCTTCTTTGCCCACCAGATCGAATACGAACCGGCGCTGGCATCCTATGCGGCTTCCGCAGAAAACATTGCCATAGCTCCCATGACCTCCGTACACAGGCATATCCTGGCCCGGAAGCAGTACTACCACATGACCGGGAACAACGTAAACCATCCCAACGACTTCCTGGCCAGAATCTACGGGATGACCCTGCTGGCGGTGATGGGAAAATAAGAGATAAGAAGTTAGAAATAAGAGATCGGGAAACGCAAGCCATTTACAGTAAAGTGCAGTATATCCTACCTTGGAAAATGCTGCACTTTTTGTGTATCTGCCGAAAATATGAACTTTACAAAATCCCGGTGATAGAGTATAATAATACATATACAAGGAAATTTATCCGAGAGAGGATGCATATTTATGAGAATTGGTATTTACGGCTACGGCAATCTGGGCAAGGGCGTGGAACTGGCCATCCGGCAGAACCCCGACATGGAACTGTTCGGTGTATTCACCAGACGGGATCCGGCGTCTCTGCAGTTGATGACAGAAGGGGCGAAAGCCTATGCGGCAAAGGACATCGAACAGTATAAGGATGATATCGACGTGCTGATCATCTGCGGCGGCAGTGCAACCGACCTGCCTGTCATGACCCCTGCGCTGGCAAAGCATTTCAACGTCATCGACAGCTTTGATACCCACGCAGACATTCCGGCGCACTTTGCCCGGGTGGACGAAGCTGCCAGAGCCGGCGGAAAAACCGCTGCCATTTCCGTAGGCTGGGACCCCGGGATGTTCTCCCTGAACCGCCTGTATGCCGGCTGCATTCTCCCGGACGGGAAGGATTACACCTTCTGGGGCAAGGGTGTGAGCCAGGGTCATTCCGACGCCATCCGCCGCATTGCCGGAGTGCTGGATGCCAGACAGTACACCTGCCCGGTGGAAGCCGCTCTGGAAGCCGTACGTTCCGGCGCAAATCCGGAGCTGACCACCAGAGAAAAGCACACCAGACTGTGTTATGTGGTGGCGGAAGAAGGGGCTGATCTTGCCCGGATCGAAAATGAAATCAAGACCATGCCCAAGTATTTCGCCGACTACGACACCACCGTACACTTCATTTCCCAGGAAGAACTGGACAGAGATCACAAGGGAATCCCCCACGGCGGTTTCGTGATCCGCACCGGCCAGACCGGGAAAAACGGCGAACACAAGCACCGGATCGAATACTCCCTGCAGCTGGATTCCAACCCGGAATTCACTTCCAGCGTCCTGGTGGCCTATGCCAGAGCGGTATACCGGCTGAACCGGAGAGGGGATGTGGGCTGTAAAACCGTGGTGGACATTGCGCCTGCCGATCTGTCCATGCTGAGCCGGGAAGAAATTCTGGCGCACATGCTTTGAGAAATAAGAAGTAGGAAATAAGAAGTAAGAAGTATTCTGCGGGGCTGTGCCTGCGCTGACATGAAAAATACCCTGTTCCGGATGGCTTTTGCGGGGCTTGTCTGGGACAGGGTATTGTTTTTATGGTTTGCAGTTGCCGCAAGGGCTGTAGCCGGATGCAATGGCTTCGTCACGGGTTCCGGAGAACTCTGCGTAGTTTTCGGCCTTGATTTTGTTCACGCTCTTACAGATGGGGGCATGGAACTTCATGGTGTTGGTATTCAGGATATAGCTTACGGTACCGGGGTCTGCGGCAGGGATCTGTGCCTTCAGCAGGGCAGCCGATGCGGCGAGACAGACACTGCACGGTGCAAACCCGGCAGGAATTTCGGATTCCCCGCAGGTCAGGTATGCGATGTTTTCCTCTTTGATTTTTGCCACACTGCCGCAGTCCGGAAGATGGTATTTCCCGGAATTGGTGTTGCAGACGAATGTGACCACGGCGGGGATGGGATCTGCGGTGACAACGGTGACGGGAGTTTCCGGCGCGGGTACAGCAACAGAGGCCGCAGTTTCCGGCTCAGGTGCCACAACAGGTGGTTCAGTCTCCGTGGTAGGTGCCACGATGGTCGGTTCAGTCTCCGGTTCGGGTACCACAACGGGCAGAACAATTATATCTTCCGGTTCAGACAATACGGCGTCCGGTTCCTCCAGGGCAGGGAAGTTCTTCTGTTCCATTACAGACGGAGCGAATACGGGTTCAGTCGGAATTTCTTCCACTGTCTCCGTATATGTCTCCGCCCGCAGAATATCTCCCGCATCTGCCGCATACCGGTTCTCGAAATCCGGCTTGGCACCACAGGAAACCAGCACCGGAAGCAGCAGGCAGATCAGCACCCGGCGCAGATGCATCAGCAGTTTCATACTATTTCTGACTTCTGATTTCTTATATCTTATTTATAAAACAAACAGCTTCTCCGGCCGGATCACTTTCTGTCCTTCCATCACGTCCGCTTTCCCCAGTGCAAAGAACTCGCCTCTGTGGCGCAGACGGATCAGCTGACCGGGTTCCAGATCCACGTGGAGCCGTTTCTGGTACAGTTCCGTACCGCCACGGACCAGCTTGGCGTAAAAATCGTTCACCGACGCTTCCGGCAGATCCATGAACAGGGTTTCCACAGGCCGGGGCAGGGTCAGCCGTTCTTCATAGGTCATTTCGTTCAGCTGGTCGATGGTGTAGGCTTCCTCCAGGGTATAGCTGCCGGTACGCACCCGCTGCAGACTGCTCATGACGGCACCGCAGCCAAGGGCTTTTCCGATGTCGGCGCACAGCGTACGGATATAGGTACCCTTGGAGCAGCTGACATCCAGCCGGTACCGCCGCACAGACCCGTCTTCTTCCGGCACGGGTTCGCAGGTCAGGGCCATAATTTCCACCATACGGCTTTCTCTTTCCACCTCGACCCCTTCTCTGGCCAGATCCACCAGCTTCCGTCCCCCGACTTTCAGGGCAGAATACATGGGAGGCACCTGTGCAATGGATCCGGTGAACCGTGCGCACACTTCTTTTACGGTATCCGCATCCGGCAGTACTCCCGCATACCGGGTCAGCACCTCGCCGGTGGAGTCTTCCGTATTGGTGGTATACCCCAGTTCCATTTCGGCGATATACCGCTTATCCTCTGCCATGACATAATCCGACGCCTTTACCGCCCGCCCGATCAGGACTGGCAGCACCCCGGTAGCCATGGGATCCAGTGTCCCGGTATGTCCCACCTGTGTGGTCTGATACAGTCTCCGGCACATGGATATAATATTATGGGAAGTACACCCGGCATGCTTATGCACAATCAGGATCCCGGACACTTCCGCCGGTCTCGATTTCGACACTTTTATACCTCTTGTTGATAGCAATGATGAATCGGCAATTTGTTTGTTTGGGGGAAACGGGACGCTTTTTGAAATAAAAGCCACACATTGGCTGCGCCAAGCGGGCAAAAACTTGAAACAGGGTTCAGCAGGATATAGTTTCTGCAATCCCATGTGCCACGACTTTCAGATATACAAGACCTGAGAAATAGTGGGGTGAGCTCATGGGGACCACTACCCCATGAGCCACAGACCGTTTCCGATTGCGGAATATTGTTTATTGAGATATTGTGTAGCTGTTTCTTACTTCTTATCTCTTACTTCTTACTTTCCTTGTATGCTCTTACAGCGTCCGCGAAGGCACCGATGACCATGTTTTCGGCTTCTTCCATGGAGTCGGCTTCCACGGTGCAGCCTGCCGCACGGACATGACCGCCGCCGCCGAAGGATGCGCATACGGCAGAAACGTCGCATTCCACATTGGCACGGGAAGATACCTTATACATCCGGGGATCTGCGGCGGTCTGGCGGATGGAGAGGCCTACCAGCACCCCTTCCACACCACGGGGGGTGTCCACCACATTGCCGATTTCCTCTTCCGTCAGGCCCGCATCGGAGAGCATCTGCTGGGTGAAGACCACCACGCCGAGGGAGCCTTCTTCATAGAAGTGCAGGTTCTGGATGGCGATCATCTGGGCGGTCAGTTCCTTGAGGGTACGCTGGCCGAAGAGGCTCCGGCACACATCGGAGGTATCCATGCCGCCGTCCTCTGCTGTGTTGATGATGTTCACCAGATCTGCGGCGATGAGATGGGTCTTGGGGGTGGTGTTGGAGAACTTGAAGCTGCCGGTGTCGGACACCATGGCGGCGTAGATCCGTCTGGCGGCGTCGGGGCAGGAATCAAATACACGGCGGGCATTCAGGGTGGCGTATACATCATACAGAATTTCCCCGGAGGCGGAAGCGGATTCGTCCAGCAGATAGGGCGCAAATCGGGTACCGACGCCGTGATGGTCGATCATGAAGTCCACCTGATCGATAAGGCGGGCATGATCCCCCAGCTGCATGGGAGAAGCCACATCCACGGAACAGATCACATCGTAATCGTCGGTAGGTTCGTCTTCCCCGAAGAGGGTATCTTCCTGTCCGCTCATGAGGAACCGGAGTCTCTTGGGCAGCTCGCTGGGGCATACGCATCTGGCAGACCCGCCCGCTGCTTCCACCATCAGCTTCAGGGCAAAGGCGGAACCGATGCAGTCCCCGTCGGGGTTCACATGGGTCAGGATCAGCATCCGGGGAGCGTCCTCGATGATGTCACAGATTTCTTCCATTGTAATGACAGGGAACTGTTCTTCTTCCGCTGCCGGGGTATATTGTTCGTCAAACATCTTCTTCCTCCTCCGTTTCCGCTTCTTCACTGCGTTCGGTTTCCAGCGTCTTCAGAATGGCGGCGATATCGGCACCGTGCTTCACGCCGTTGTCCTTCACAAAGGAAAGCTCCGGGGTGATCCGCAGGTTCAGCCGCTGGGCAAGCTGGCTGCGAATGAAGGAGGAAACGGATTTCAGACCTTTTTTCAGATCTTTTTCTTCTTCTTCGGTGAACTCTCCGTACACGGAATAATAAATCTTGGCAAATTTCAGGTCGGCGGTAACGTCGCTGCCGGTGATGGTCAGCATAGCTCCGGCGACTCTGGGGTCTTTCACTTCCCGCAGGATGGCAGAGACCTCTTCGGTAACGGATTCATTGATCCGGTTTCTTCTGTACTTTGGCATTATAACCTCACATGCTTATTGATAAATGAAACTTAGTATTATATTATACCATATTTTGCGGAGGGTTGCAAGGGGGAATTTTTGGGGACTTTCGTGGAGAGTATTTTTGTTCTGCTTACAGCGGTATTGTTTACCTGAAGATGTTCGAGGGGGATAGGTTTCGTACTGGCGTACAGCGGTTTCATTTTTCTATGCCCATAGAAGGGGTGTCCTTCCGGACGGGACTCAGAGGATAGGGGAGGGAGGAAATCGGTGCTCAAACGCCGCTCCGTCCTCCCTCCCCTACCCTCCGAGACCTCCCACCCCACCCTCCTTATCCAGGCTTGGCGAAGTTGGGTGCGGCACCGGAAGTTACATGGCTGAAAGCGCTTGGCTGAGTGTATGCGTTGACTTGGAATGAGAGG
>JAFQGY010000126.1 GCA_017415325.1 Clostridia bacterium | reverse complement strand
TACAGCCGTGAAGGAATACTGATCCACACGGCTGTTTTTCTATGTTCAGTTCAGAGGATGACAACCCTGTTATCCCAGGCAGTGTCGATTCCGTACCCGGCCAGCACCGCAGCGGCATCGGCATGGGTTGTGGGATGGAGTGTCCGGGCCATGTGGGAAACCATATAGTTCTCACAGCAGCCGCGGGACTGGAAAGTAGCCTTCATTTCCGCCACCATCGCCACATTGTTGTGCTCGAAGATCCGGTAGTCCCCGGAAAGATCCCCGATGGTGCAGTCAAAGATCATCAGATCAAACTTTTGCTTCAGCAGGGCCCAGGCGGTTTCATAATACATCCACGCACCGTCGCAGCCGTAGAAGAACCGCTTTCCGTCCGCTTTGCTTTCGATGACAAAATGTACGCCGTCCTTTACGGTACCGTGATGTGCAGCATAGGCAGAGATGATGTGGTCGTCCGTTTCCCAGGTTTCCCCGGCAGCCATGGGATGAAAAATTCCTTCCGGCAGGGAATCCAGCATTTCCTGATTGTAATGGTCACCGTGTCTGTGGGTGTTGATGACATGTCTGCATCCATCCAGCAGAGCGGGACAGCCGAAAGAATCCATGAATTCCCGGATGCACGGACCCGGATCCACCAGCAGACAATCGTCTACCAGAATACTGGAAAACCGCCGGAAATTCTGTGTGGTGTTGGGGTTCCTGATGTCCCAGTCAGCAGCACCTGTGCCGAGAAAATGAATCTTCATAAAAACATACCTCCATCGGTCGCATGTATGGTTTTTGACATTATACCACAAATTTCCGCAGAATGGAACCGCTTATCCGGGAAAAACACAATTTTTATGGATGCAGCGGAAAGTACAGTTCTCCTTCCGCCGTTTCCGGAATATCAAAAATGCCGTTTACAGCATCATACCGGTTCTGTACCTTCACATGGTAGGTACGGATACAGTCGTTATAGATTTCCAGAATCTGATACCCCCAGGCCCATGCAAAATCAAAATAATTGAAATCATACCGCCCGTTTACCACCCGGCCTTCGTATCCGTATCCGCCGATGTCAATGAGCTTCTGTCCGCCCAGTTCATCTCCCAGATCGGTAATGCTGTTTTTGTGTACATGTCCCCGGAACATACAGACCAGATCCCGGTTTTCCCGGATCATTTCCCGTACTTCCGGCAGAAATGTATTCTGTTCCAGATGATGGGCACAGAGAAACAGCTTTTTTCCCCTGTGCTGTGCAAAACAGTTCCGCAGAAAGGACGGATCCAGGGGATTGTGCGGGGAACCGGAAGCACCATGGGCCGGCACCTCCCGGAAGGTATCCGCCATCAGGAATACGCAGTCTCCCACAGATACGGTGAATTCTCTGCCGTACCCGAATACCTCTTTCCAGTGGGCATCCGAATAACTGTCGTGATTCCCGGGCAGCGCATAGGCCGGACAGGGCAGTTTATCCATACAGTCCTCCCGGAACCTGCGGCAATAGTCCCAGGGAAGATTCCGGAAATCGGCGTCATCAATGGAGAGATCCCCCAGAACCAGTACCGCATCCAATGGTGAACGCCGGTGTTCTTCCAGAATATCCCCAAGGAGCTTGTCAATTTTGCCTTTCTGTGTTTTCCCGAATGCATTGCCTGCCGCGGCGGAAGTGTTGGCACCGGGATACATCTGTTTCAGTTCTTCTGTGGTTTCTTCCGTGGTGTAGTGCATATCAGACACCAGAAGAAACCGGTTTTGTAATGCAGACATAGTTATTCCCTCCGGATATTGTGAAGAAAACGCACAGCCTGGTTACACTGTGCGTTGGGATATGTATATGCAGGAATGTTTGTATCGCAATCTGTGAACTGCACCAGGACAGTGCGGATTAGCGTACACCAAACAGCAGATCGTCATAGGTCGGGAAGGGCCAGTATGCACTTGCGGTAAAGGTTTCTGCCGTATCGCAGAATTCCCGCAGGGACTGCATGCCGGTACAGATGGTTTCCTTGTAGGCAAAGGCTTTGTCGGTTACATTCCGGAACTGTTCTGCTTTTTCCACAGCTGCTTCCAGCCCTGCTGCACCGTCCCGCATGGAGCAGATCAATCCGGACAGCCTGGATGCCAGTTCTTCTTCATAGGATGTATCTACGCCGAAAGTCTTTTGGGACAGCCCTGCATCACATACCGCCTTGGTATATGCCATGACAGCCGGCAGGATTTCCTTCCGTACCATATCCACCATGGTAGCTGCTTCGATGTGGATGGTCTTGCAGTAGTTCTCCAGTGTGATTTCATACCGGGATTCCACTTCCGCTTCGGTGAACACCTTATGATCTGCAAAGAGCTTGATGTTCTTGGCAGACAGCATATAGGGCAGACAGTCCGGTGTGGAGCGGAGATTCAGGAGACCCCGTTCCTCGTTGGCTTCCCGGATCCAGGCGTCGTCATACCCGTTCCCGTTGAAAATGATCCGCTTGTGCGCCCGGATGGTGTCCCGGATCAGATTGTTCAGTGCAGTATCAAAGTCCTCAGCCGCTTCCAGCTTGTCGGCGAATTGCCGGAGAGATTCCGCAACGGCCGTGTTCAGCACCGTATTGGGATCGGAAATGGAGTTGGAGGAACCCAGCATACGGAACTCAAACTTGTTCCCGGTGAAGGCAAAGGGAGAGGTACGGTTCCGGTCCGTGGCGTCTTTGGGCAGCTTGGGCAGGGTATGCACGCCCAGTTTCAGCTGTGTCTTTTCCATCGGGTCATAATGGGTACCGGATTCCAGGGCATCTAGAATGGCGGTAAGCTCGTCTCCCAGGAAGATGGAAACCACAGCAGGCGGAGCTTCCAGTGCGCCCAGACGATGGTCATTTCCGGCAGTAGCAACAGAAACACGCAGCAGATCCTGATAATCGTCCACTGCCTGTACCACTGCTACCAGGAACAGTAAGAACTGGGCGTTTTCGTAAGGCGTTTCTCCGGGCGTCAGCAGATTGATACCGGTGTTGGTGGAGAGGGACCAGTTGTTGTGTTTCCCGCTGCCTGCCACGCCTGCAAAAGGCTTTTCGTGCAGCAGACACACCAGATTATGCTTTCTGGCCACTTTCTGCATCACTTCCATGGTCAGCTGGTTGTGGTCAGCGGAAATGTTCACCTGGGTAAAGATCGGCGCCAGTTCATGCTGGGCAGGAGCGGCTTCATTGTGCCTGGTCTTGGCCAGAATGCCCAGCTTCCACAGTTCTTCGTCCAGCTCCTGCATGTAGGCTTCCACACGGGGCTTGATGGAACCGAAATAGTGGTCTTCCATCTCCTGCGTTTTGGGCGGTCTGGCTCCTACAAGTGTCCGGCCTGTGAAGATCAGGTCGCGGCGGCGGTCATACAGTTCCTTGTCCACCAGAAAATATTCCTGTTCCGGCCCCACACTGGGACGCACACAGGCAACATTGGTATTCGGGTCAAACAGCTTCAGAATCCGCTTGGCCTGCCGGTTCAGGGCATCCACGGAGCGGAGAAGGGGGGTTTTCTTGTCCAGTGCTTCGCCGCCGTAGGAACAGAATGCTGTGGGGATGCACAGGGTTTTGTTCTTGATGAATGCATAGGATGTGGGGTCCCATGCAGTGTATCCTCTGGCTTCAAAGGTGGCTCTCAGCCCGCCGGAAGGGAAGCTGGATGCGTCGGATTCGCCCCGGACAAGTTCTTTCCCGGAGAACTCCATGATGATCTTGCCGTCTCCGATGGGGGATATGAAGCTGTCATGTTTTTCTGCAGTGACGCCGGACAGCGGCTGGAACCAGTGGGTATAATGGGTGCAGCCCTTTTCAATTGCCCAGTCTTTCATAGCGTTGGCAACAATATTGGCCACATTGATGTCCAGGGATTTGCCTTCATCAATGGTACGTTTCAGCGATGTATAGGTATCCTTCGGCAGTCTTGCCCGCATGGCAGAGTCGTCAAAGGAAAGACAGCCGAAGTATTCGGTTACGGATGGCATATATGGATTCTCCTTCCGGTCAGTTATGATCCTTGCAGATCACCGTGATTTCTGAAAAAGCAAAAGTGCGGCAGGGACACTTGTTACATTCCGGTGCCATGCCGCTTATGCTGTCATTATACACCGATTGCAGGGGAATGTCAAGGTTTTCATGCGGATTTTCAGTGCTTTGCGCCACTTTCCCCATTTTGGACAAGAGCGGATTTGTGCAGTCCCGGCTGCCTTGTGAAAAACGGAAGATTGGGGAAAACAGGCTCCGGAAACGGATAAACGACGACAGTAACGATTTTTAAACACCATAACAAAAAATGGAAAACCCGCATAAATATGTGCAAAACAGAAAATTATGCAAAGGATATTGCAATTTACACATGTTTCTGGTATAATTACTCCCACAATTTTTTGACGGAGCATCACCGGCAATCCGGACAACCGGGAAGGACTTCTGCGATTTTATCCGATGAAATACGCCGAAAAACTGCCTATTCTACGCTTTGTGCATCTGGAGTTTCTTGTATGAAGGAAACACATACCTATCGGATCCCCGATTATTTTCCGTATTTTGCCTGTAAAATGGGAGCCTGCCGGAACGCCTGCTGTCAGGGATGGCCGGTTTCCATCACTCTGCAGAACTACTTTGATTTGCTGGGACTGGAATGTTCCCCGGATCTGCGAAGACGGCTGGACGGCGGTATGCATATTGCCGACAACCCGTCCCCGGAGCATTATGCCCAGTTTTCCCCCCGGTATGACGGCAACTGTCCCCTGCGGATGGAAGACGGACGCTGTGCACTCCATGCGGATATAGGAGAGCATGTTCTGCCGGATATCTGCCGCCTGTACCCCAGAGGCATCCGGCTGGAAAAGGGACAGCTGGAGTGTTCCTGTGCCGGAAGCTGCGAAGGCGTACTGGAACTGTTCCTGCACAGAGAAGCTCCTATGGAATTCATCGAAAAGGAAATGGATCTGACCCATCCGCCTCAGCTGGAAGAACGGAGTGCCTATTTTGAAACCATGGGCCGGGACTGGGAGATCCGTCACCACTTTATCCGGATTCTGCAGAACCGTACCATGCCGCTGGCGGAACGGATGCTGGTGCTGGGACGCAGGGTACACAGAATGGATGCTGTGATGCAGGCGAAGGATGCTTCTGCTCTGGATGCTCTGCTTGCGGAAACGGATGAACCGTTCCAGCCTTCTTCTGCTGCAGATGTGCTGCATACGGAACATGTTCAGTCCGGCCTGTGGGTAGCGGAAAAACTGACGGCTCTGCTGGATTCCCGCCACAACAGCATTCAGGAATACGGAGAAGCGGCATTGGCTTACTTCGGAGGCGATGAGGGTTCCCTGGAACGGTACAGTGCAGCCAGAAAGCATCTGGAAACCACCTTTCCGGACTGGGAGAACTTCTTTGAGCACATGATGGTGAACCACATGTTCTTTGCCCAGTTCCCCTTCCAGGACAGACCGGAAAGCCTGCAGCAGGAATACACGGCCCTCTGTGCGGTATACATGCTCCTGCGGTTTCTGACCATCGGGTGCATGGCAGACAAAACGGCGGAGGAAGATCTGATTGATATTTGTGCGGCCCTGTTCCGGCTCATCGAGCACACATCCTTTGACCGGTATGCGGCACTGATGCTGAAAAGTGTGGGATGCGCCAGCCCGGCCGAAGTGGAAAACCTGATCCGACTGTAACAGAAGAAAAAAGAACGCATTTCCCATGGTGAGTTTTCCACAGGGAATGCGTTCTTCTGTTTCATGCTGTCAGTCAGGAATTACAATATCGCCGTCCTCCCAGCTGTACCCGTTCTTTCCGGTAGACCAGTGGGTGATTTTCTGTTTATCGGTGTCATATGTGGCGAAATATTCCAGACCGTCCTCATTGGTGGAACAGACGATAAACAAAGTTGTTTCATCGATCCAGAGGAATTCCTTCACAGACTGCGGGATTTTTTCGAACAGCAGATCTGCCGTGTATCCCATGGAACCACCTTCCGGATACCGAATGTTTACAAAAAATGTCAGTACATCATCCGGACTGGCCCAGACATGCCGCAGACCGTCGGGAGACCATGCGGAAACGGGGGACATACGGGAAGAAGCATATTCCGTGATCCGTTTCAGCCATTCTTCCTTGCCTTCCCAATTTTCACTCATAGGGGATAATTGCATACAGGAGTCGTCGCTGAGCCTTGTTGTATTTCCCGCATTGGCCAGACAGAACAGTTTGTCATTGTGGGTTGTCAGATAGGAAAAATACTGGCTCTGTATGGTGGTGTCCGGCTGTTGTCTGGTGAAGTCGAATCGGTGCTGAAAACGGGTGGGACTGCCGCCGGTAAAGGTTACTTCGGTGAGCAGCACCTTGTCCGGTGTATTGGAACTGTAGAATGCAAATCGAATCTGGTCATCCACACCACGGATCACATTTTCCAGAAATGCCGGGATTCTTTCCGCATTTTCAAATGTATCGTCGGTGCAGTGGTATACGACTACGCCGTCTTCAGCCGCATCTTCTGTGGAATACCCCTCCGGCAGCTCCTCCAGCGGCAAATACCCGAAGGGCGCATCCTCCGCCACATCCGACTCTCCAATGGCAAATTCTGCCCCATACACCGTGCCGGAGACTTCCTTCACCACCCTATACTGTCCGTCCCGCAGACTGTGATCCAGCATGGACATATGGACATAATAGCTGTCCGTCCCGCCGGGAGCAAGCACCAGCAGCGGCTGTGTCCATGCGGCATCGGGGATAAAGGGAACCTGTACCCATGCATCCCCCTGCTTTTTCTCCACCGCCCATTCCGTACCATATTCCAGATTGATATCCCCGCCGTTTTCCAGAATCACCTGAATCCGGTCGATGCTTTTGTCATACACCGGAAACTGGGTGTACATCCGCACCGCACTGCCGCTGGCAATTTCCCCATGAGGAGAGGGAACCATGGCGGTGCATCCGGGCAGGATCCATACGGCCAGCAGAACGAATGCGGCAAGCCATATCAAACGTCTGACGGTAAGTATAGTTTTCATAAGTACCTCATAAATTTTTTTCATACAGTCGCTGCAGGACACCGAACCGTTCCAGTCTGTCTGTCAGCCGATACCCCAGTCTTTCCAGAAGCCGACAGGATCGTATATTGGCTTCCTGTGTCTCTGATACCACACTGTCATACCGGCCCCGGCACCATTCCAGAACGGCAAAAAGGGTTTCCAGGGCGTATCCCTGCCCCCAGTATGCCGGCAGAAACTGATAAGACAATTCTGTTTTCTGCGGGTCATGGTATGGTGACAGATCTACCAGTCCTATACAGACCTCGCCTGTTCGGACAGTCCAGTAATACGGCAGGGAACACCATCGGTTCAGCCTGGCTTCTGCTTCTTCCGGTGGGATCACGCCGCCCAGAAACTGCCGCACCGCCGGTGAAGTAAACAGTGGCAGCAGGGAAGGGATGTCTGCCGGGACAAGAGGGGTCAGCTCACAGCGGGATGTTCTCAACACCATTTCATCCCTCCGGTGCAGAAACCACCATAACAAATTCCGCCGCATACACCGTCCCGCCGAACTCCTTCAGAATCCGGTACTGTCCGGGATGGAAATCGTAGTCGTATTTGGACAGATCATATGTCCATGAAGACGTGAGCGGCGTATATTCATCTTCGGGGACATTGCCGATACTGCCGCCCAGATCCGGGGTAGTCTGCAGTCCGTTCAGGGGAAGCTGCCGCCATTCTCCGTCTGCATATACTTCCAGATCCCAGTAATATGGGCCATATCCCACCATGGTCCCCGGCGCACCCGTGTAGGTATAGAACAGGGTGATTTCCTTTGTATCCACCGGATATTCCGCAGATTCCGTGTGCATCTCCACCACACCGGCAGGTACTTCCGTTTCCTCTGCCATGGAAGGATCCACAGGCTCCGCCACACCGTTTTCCAGTGTGTCCCCGTACACCGATTTTTCCAGATCTGTGCCGCACCCCGTCAGCAGCAGTGCCAAAAACAAAGCCAAAACAAAACGCATGTCATCGTCCTCCTGTATGGATTTACAGCTTAGACGACGCCATGCGTGTTTTTGTTCCCGGAAATATTCGTTTTACTTAAAATTTTGTCCGGCAAGCCACAGCCGGGTCAGGTTATACGCCGCCCGTTCCGCCAGTTCCGCCGTACGCTCCATGGATTCTTCCACAGTGATGCATCCGTTCACCAGCGAAACAATGGCCGTCATCCCATCGGCATACAGAGAATCCACCGGATCCGCCTGTCCGCAGATGTCCACACAGGGCACTCCCGCCGCTTTGGCATACCGGGCAACCGTGTGGGGCAGCTTTCCTCTGGCTGTCTGGATGTCCGTCCTGCCTTCTCCGGTGAACACCAGTGCCGCCGAACGCAGCTGCTCCGGAATTCCCAGTGTTTCCAGCACATACCCCGCTCCGTGACAGAGTCTTCCCCCTGCCAGATGGAGTCCGCATCCAAGACCGCCCGCAGCTCCGGCACCGTCCGCCGCAGGAATATGTTCCCCATATGCTTTCCCGATGGCCGATGCATACTGCAGCATACCGTTTTCCAGAAGATCCAGCTGCTCCGGGGAAGCTCCTTTCTGCCGTCCGAACATCCGCGTAGCGCCCGATTCCCCGGTGAGAGGCACAGCCACATCATACAGCAGTACCAGCTCCACCCCGGCCAGCCGTTCCTGTACGGCGGAAATCTCCACGGTGTCGATCCGGGATAAAACCTGCCCCACGAGACTGCCGTCCAGCAGGGAACCGTCCGCAGCGGTAAACTGTGCTCCCAGTGCTGCCAGTGCGCCGATCCCGCCGTCATTGGTGCCGCTGCCGCCCAGTCCCACCAGAATCCGTTTGTATCCCAGCGAAACCAGACCATCCAGCATCATTCCCACACCATATGTGGAAGCACGCATGGGATCCGGGCCGTACTGTCTGGCAAAGCCGATGCCACAGCAGGCAGCCATATCCAGTACTGCCGTGGGAACATCGCCGGGAAGATCGGCATAGGCGCCTTCCATGGGATGACCGAACAGATCCACAGCGGCAATCTGCCGGAACTGTCCGTGCATGGCAGCCGCAACTGCCTGGGCAGTACCTTCTCCCCCGTCGGCAGCAGGGAACACCAGAACTTCGTTTGTGCGCTTCCGTTCCCCAAGGGCGTGGCGCACACCGCTGGCAATGGCTTCTCCGGTATCGGCTGCCGAAAGCGCTCCCTTAAAGGAATCCGGAATCACCAGAATGGTTTTATTCTGCATCATTCTTTGTCAGTTTTGCCTGAAAATGGCAGGGTGATTTATAAAATTCCACCAGATCAATCTGATACTGTCCGTCCTGCATCCGGAACCCGATCTTTTCGCCGAATGCGGGATCACAGGCACCTTCCGCCAGAATCATGGTACTGCAGCCGCACCGATGGACAAATTCCATGGCTGTACGGATCATGATAATCATCACTTCTTCGTCAAAGGTACCCGGAAAGGGCTGGAGATTGTGTACAATGCCGCAGGTGTCCTTCAGGGCAAACTGACAGATTCCCAGAATCCCAAGCAGTTTGGAACCGTCCTCCGACAGATCCGCTGCAAAGTAGGCGAAGTCTTCCGCCAGATAGGCACACTGACATGCCCCGCACAGCTCTTCCTGAATTTCCTTGTTGTCAACAGGTCGAATTACAAACATATATAAGTCCTCTTTACTGAATGTCTTTCAGATATGCGATTTCCTCATCGGTCAGATACCGCCATTTCCCGGCAGGCAGGGTACCCAGCTCGATCTTCCCCATCCGGATCCGGGTCAGGGAAAGGATCTTTTTCTCATGTGCCTCACACATCCGCCGGATCTGCCGGTTGCGTCCTTCGTACAGAATGAACTGCACTACGGTGGCAGGTTTGTTCTGCACAATGCAGTCCGCCATTTTTTTGGTTTCCACAGGCCTGGTCATCCGCCCGTCAATGTCGATGGGTTCTCCCAGTTCCCGGATTTCATCTGCGGTCAGCTTTCCGGGGATGGTGGCCAGATAAACCTTTTCTACGGTATGGGAAGGGTGGGTCAGACGGTTGGTCAGATCCCCGTCGTCGGTACAGAGCAGCAGCCCGTCGGAATACATATCCAGCCGTCCCACCGGGTACAGCCGCTTCTTCACACCCCGCAGCAATTCCGTAATGGATGGCCGGCCTTTGTCATCGGAAAGGGTTGTCACATATCCGATGGGTTTGTGCAGCAGAATATAGGTATATTCCCGTTTTCCGTTTACAAGCGGCATACAGATCCGTTTCTTGCCAAGACAGACAATGTCATGGACGGGATCCACTTTCTGCCCCAGTTCTGCAACCTCACCGTTGATCGTCACATGTCCGGCTTTGATTTCTTCCTCAGCCGCCCGCCGGGACAGAACTCCGCAGTCGCTGAGATATTTTTGCAGTCGAATTTCTTCACTCATACTCGTTGTCCTATATTGATATTCCTGAGATAATTCCATCAGAAGTCCAGTATCCGTTCCAGAATTCCCGGTTTAGCAGGAGGCAGTTCCACAGCGGAAGCAGCTTTCAGCGGTACTGTACCGATTTCCTGACCATTGGCAAAAAAACGAACCAGTCCTACTGTCTGCTGCCTTTCCACCGGTGCAAACCATATTCCGCGGCTTTCCAGACGATGGGTAATGGAGGTTCCGACAGGCAGAACCATTGAAAGTTCATCGGTGTTTGCAGCAGTCAGGATACCGTTTTCCGCACCCACACAGGGAAGTTCCACAGAAAACTCGCCGGGAGAAGCCAGTGTCACCGAAGTGTAGCGGGAAAAACCGTAATCCAGCAGCGTGCGGTGATCCTGCCAGTCGTCCGGAGCGTTCAGTGTCACGGCAATCATCCGCACACCATTCCGTTCCGCAGCGGAAACCAGACAACGTCCGCTGTGTCTGGTGAACCCGGTTTTGACGCCGATCACATCTTCATACTGCCGCAGAAGTCGGTTGTGATTCAGCAGTACCCGTGTGCCTTCTCCGTCTCCCAGCGGTATGGTTTTCCGGACTGTGGAAGCAATTTCGGCGAACACCGGATTGTCCAGCGCATACGCAGTCAGCCGGGCCAGATCCAGTGCCGTGGTGTAGTGATCCGGATTGTCCAGACCGTGTGGATTGGTGAAATGCGTATCCGTCAGTCCCAGCTGCACCGCTTTTTCGTTCATCATAACGGCAAACCCATCCACACTGCCGCCCACCAGACAGGCTACCGCTGTCGCCGCATCGTTTGCACTTTCCAGCATTACGGCATACAGCAGTTCTTCCAGGGTCAGATGTTCCCCGGCCTGTAAATAGACGGAAGATCCTTCCACCCCCACCGCTTCGGCAGGAATGGCATAGGATTTTTTCAGATTACCGGATTCCACTGCTACAAGGGCAGTCATGATTTTTGTGGTGCTGGCCATAGACATCCGCTCGGTTTCATTCCGGGAATATACAATCTCTCCGCCGGAAGGTTCCAGAAGCACTGCCGCATGGGCAGAAACGGATACCTCTTCCGCCATAACAGGGCAGATTATGCCGGGAAACAGAAAACAAAGCATCAGACAAAAGGGCAGAATACGTGATTTCATAAATACTCCTTACAGCCGTTTTCCAAAAGGATTCCATGCTGCAGATAGTATGCGGCATCTGCATTCTGTCCATACCGGATATTGTCTGGAAAAGATGGCAAAAATCGGTCAGATCTGGCTGTCCTCTTCCTTTTTGCCAAGAGCACCCTTGATTTTTTCGATCAGATCGGGAGACCGTTCGATCAGTCCCACAACAGAAGAAACCGGATCCGATGCAGGGGCGGAGGTGGGATTGTTTACATTGAGCATGCTGACACCGCCGTCCGGGTTGATTACCAGAAATCCAACAGGGGTCACAGTCACACCGGTTCCGCCGCCGCCGCCGAAGTTGTTGTATATAGGCTTGCCGTTGGCTACAGGCGCATCTTTTTTGAGGTAGTCCACCCCGCCGGATGCATAGGCTACGGAAATCTTGGAAATGGGAATGATGGTGGTGCCGTTTGCGGTGGTGATGGGATCGCCTACGATGGTGTTGGCATCCAGCATGGTACGGATGCTGTCCAGGGAGGTCTTGTTCATGTCGTTGAGCTTACTTGTTTCTGCCATATGAGAGTCCTCCAGTTTGATTTATGCACGAATCAGAGTTTTGATGTAGGAAAATGCGATGCCGAACACGGTGCCGAGAATCTGTCCAACCCGGATCTGCAGATAAAAATCCGCACTCACCTGTGTTTTTGCCGACAGGAAATCCGCCCGGATGGCAATAGTTTCTTCTTTGGGCCGGACAAAACGGGTTTTATTGTCCAGAAACTCCAGCAGATACGCCAGAGACTGGGAGAAGATTCCGAAATTCTTCGCCGTATCTGCCGCTTCTTTACCACCGACCGTTATGTCCAGATGATAAATGCGGCATTTGAATCCCCCGAAAAGTCCCGGAAGACCGTCCAGAACACAACTCACCAGGGAGAGAATTCCTTCCAGTTTGTTTTCCTTCCGTCCGGCTTCTTCCGCGGTTTTCTGTACTTTTTTGGCTTTGTCAGCCGCCGAATTCTTTTTCAGCTGTTTTTTTTCATCGCTTAGCTGTTTTTTCTGTTTCTTTTTCAGCCGTGCCGCACGTTCTTTTTCCAGCCGCTTCCGGTGTTTCTCATACGTGAAATCCCGCAGATCTACCGGATTTGGCACTTGCGGTATCCGGAACAGAACGATAGGCCCGATTCCTGCCAGCAGTGTAAACTGTTCTTCCAGTCGGATCCGAAGCCGGAGAGGAATGGCGCCGAGCAGAGCGAAAAACAGCACGATCCCCAACAGGATCCAGAGAAAAATCATGGCGCACCTCCTCACAGATAGGTTTACAGGGCAGTATCCGTTTCAGTTTCCCCCGGATCGGGTTCGGTATGCAGTGTTTCCCAGGGAATATCCTCGGGCTGCGGTGTATCCAGAAAGGATGTGTCAGGCGCAATCTCCACTTTTTCACCGTTTTCATTCCGTACCAGTACCGAAGGCAGTTCTCTGAGGGAATCCAGTCCGAATACCCGGAGAAAATCTTCCGTTGTCCGGTACAGCGTGGGTCTTCCGGGCGCATCCAGCTTGCCGCAGGGTTCAATCAGATTCTTTTCCACAAGGGCATTCACCGCATAAGAGGAATCCACCCCCCGCACCGTGTCCACAAAGGTTCTGGTGGCAGGCTGGTTATACGCAATGACCGCCAGAACTTCCAGCAGAGACTGGGAAAGGTGACCGTTTCTGCGGATGCCCAGTGCCACCTTGATAAAGTCACCATAGGCTTCTTTGGTACAGAGCTGACAGCTGTCCGGAAAGGTGACAAGCAGGATTCCCCGGGGGATGCTGTCGCTGCTGTTGTAGATGGGTTTCCATTTTTCCACCACTTCCCGGCAGGTAGAAACCGAAAGAGAAAGGGTTTCCGCCAGTTTTTCATAGGTCAGCGGATGGCCTGCCGCAAACAGACAGGCTTCCAGAATGGCAAAATTTTCTTCCAGGGACAGAGCGGCAATGTCTCCTTCCCCGGCGTGCAGATTTGCTTCCATGATCGTTCCTTTGTTGTTTGATAAACGTTAAAATGGTATCAGGCGTAGTCTTCCAGTGCCGCCAGCTGTTCCTTGTCCGGCAGTTTCAGAAGCAGCATGGGTACATGACACCGCAGCTGCAGTACGCCGCCCTCGCCGAGCTCCCATTCTTCCTCCGGCAGGCCCACAGTCTGGGTCTTCATCAGTTCCAGAATGGACAGAAACTTGGCAATGATTTCGGAACGGGAGACGGATGCGGAAAAATATTCGTCCAGATACACAGGGGAGCCTTCCTGCAGTCTGTCCAGCAGCTGGATCATGACCCCCTGCACCGCCACATGGGTCTGGTGTACAATGGGTTCCAGTACAGCTTCCCGGTTTTCCGGCGTCACTTTGGTTTCCGTCATGGCATGGATCAGAGCCGCCTGCAGAACAGCAATGCTGTGATCCGCCACAAAAGTCCGGTCGGGAGCAATGTCGTCCTGTTCCTTGATCATTCGGCTGCCATACTGGCTGAACAGCTCGGAAAGTTCCGCCGCCGCCAGCTTGGCTCTCTGGTATTCCAGCACCGTATCCCGCAGACTGTCTCTGGGGTCTTCGTCGGTTTCCGGATTCCGGGGCAGAAGCATACGGCTTTTGATCAGCATCAGCTCGCTGGCCATATACAGAAATTCCGACGCCACTTCCAGTCCCATGTCCAGATTGGCCTGGATATAGGTCATATACTGTTCACAGAGCAGGGAAATGGGAATATCGTCGATGTTGATTTTGTGTTTCTGGATCAGTGTCAGAAGCAGGTCAAGCGGCCCCTCGAACTGATCCAGCTTATATTGAATGTTTTCCATAAAACTCAAATGAAAGGCAGCAGTTCCACCAGCCAGAACAGAATGTCAGCTAAACCGTCTACCAGAAAACTAAGAGGTTCATTCAATTTCCCAGTATACAGCAGTAGCATTAAAACCAGCTGGATGTACCGTTCATACTGCATGATTCCGAAGTAATATTTCGGCGGCAGAAAGGTGAGGAAGATCCGGGAACCGTCCAGCGGAGGCACCGGCAGCAGATTGAACACAGCCAGAGAAATATTCAGACTGAAGAAATACTGCAGCAGGGTCAGAACGGAAAGCTTGATATTGAACAGAAATCCCTCGGCGGTATGTGCCGTGAAAATGGTCAGGAAAATCCGGAACAGCAGGATTCCGAAAAGTCCCAT
>JAFQGY010000125.1 GCA_017415325.1 Clostridia bacterium | reverse complement strand
GTTCCACTGGATATAGTTTCTGCAATTCCATCTGCCACTGGATATTGTGTATTCAAGACATGAGAAATAGTGGAGTGAGCTCCCAGGGACCCGACCCTGCTCGCCATAGATCGTTTCCGATTGCGTGATATAGTTAATCATTGTTTACATAAGAAGTAAGAAATTCGCCGTTCGGCTAAAAAACGGAATACCTCTTATCTCTTACTTCTCACTTCTTACTTTTTATCTCTCTGCCATCCAAGGAAACAAATATGAACAATAACTCCTCCTCACCGAAGAAGGCACTGCGGAAGATTTTGGTGCTGTTTCTGAATTTCATCATCCTGTACGGACTGCTCCGGGTTGTCATCACACTGGGGGAACGGCTGCAGATGCCGGTCATTTACTATATCGGGTCGTCTGCCTACATGATCGGTCTGGCGGTGCTGGTGATCCTGTTCTTCTGGTGGAACGGGGGAACCTTTGATACCAAGCTGCCCCTGCCGGAGGAACTGCCGGAAGAATGGTCCCTGACCGAGAAACGGGCGTATCTGGACAAGCGCCGCGCCGGGATGGAAAAGGCAAGGAAGCTGCTGTATGTCCTTCTTCCCCTGCTGGTGACCATCGGCATCAGCTACATCGAACTCTGGTTTTTCGTGTGAGAGACAAAGCCAATTCAGAAGTCAGAATGCAGAACTGGGATAACAGAGATACCGGATCTGCAAAACGTTCGGCGGACGATTCATGAATCGTCCCTACAAGGGGAATGGAATTGGTACGGTACAGCATCACAAAACATGTATCGGTAAAAAGGATACCCTGCAACTGTACTGATGCTATGCAATCGGAAACGATCTGTCGCGAGCAGGGAGGCGGCCCCTGCGAGCTCGCTAACAGTTGCCACACTGCTGTGAAGGTCGATCACCGCTGTATCACAAAACGCTCGCCGTGCCTACTGCACCCAACTGCATTCATTGCACCCTTGTTTAAAGTTTTTTGCCAAGCTTTTTTCAAAAAGCGTCCCACCGAGCTTCGTCTACGACGAACTCGAAGAGTTGACAAGTCAACTCCGGTCTCTCCTCCCAAAAATTTTGTACTACTAAACCACTGTAAAAAATGAAAACAAAGATCATCTCCCTGGGCGGCACTACGGAAAAGGGATACGCCGCACTGTGCGGGGAATACTATAAGCGGATGGGCGAGGTTGCGGAATGTGACCTGAAGCCGGAAGCGCTGCCGAATGATCCGTCTCCCGGGCAGATCCATGCTGCGCTGGAAAAAGAGGCCGACCGGATTCTGGCGGAGGTGCCGAAGCAGTCCTATACCATTGCCCTGTGCGTGGAAGGAAAGCAGGTTTCCTCGGAAGAACTGGCGGCTCTGCTGGAAAAAGCGGCGAGCAGCGGAAAAAGTACCGTCTGCTGCATCATCGGCTCATCCTACGGGCTGTCTGACAGAGTCAAGCAGGCGGCGGATTTCCGGCTGTCCATGTCAAAGCTCACCTTTCCCCATAAGCTTGCCCGACTGGTGCTGGCCGAAGCCCTGTACCGCGCCGGGGAAATCAATAAAGGAAGCAAGTACCATAAGTAAAGTATGAAGTATTTTTTCACCAAATTCCGTGCCCGGTTCCAAAGACTCGGTGCGATTGTGCTGGTGTTCGGGATTACCGCACTGGTGCTGGCGTATTTCCTGGGGGTCTATGACATCTCTTTCCTGGACCGGGCGGAGATTCTGGCCTCTGTCGGTACGCCTTCCTCTTCACCGGAAACCGAAACGGAAACCGCCGGGGAAACCCTCCCGGATACCGTTCCCGAAACGGATCCGCCGGAAAATACGGAAACCCTGCCGCCGGACAACGACAATGCCCAGCCTGCCGAAACCAAGGATACCACCGCAGGCTCCACTGCTGTCCGGAAAGAATACCGCTCTGTCGTGGATATTGTAAACCCGGCACTGCTGTCCGATACGGTCAGAAACGTCAGCACCACTGCGGCTCTTGCCAAGCGGGGCTACACCATGACCACCGCCGACTGGAACACGGGTATGCAGCTGGGGAAAATGCAGTTTGAATATGCTCTGCCGAAGGAGTACTCCCTCAACCAGCGCACTGCGGAAAAACTGGAATACGTCTATCCCGAAGACAATACCGAATACTATGCCACAACCGTCACCGTCACTGAGCCCCGCCCCGTGATCGAGCTGTACATGGGCTACATCCTGTGCGACAACGGCAGACAGCTGATCCTCATCGACAAGGACGGCGTGGTTCTCCAGTCCATTGACGAAACCGTCACCTTCCGTGCCTATCAGCGGGACAGAAACGGACTGCCGCTGTTCTGGCGCTGGGGCTGGGAGGACAACGAACGGGTGAAGGTATACTACCGCCTCACCGACAACGGCAAGAGCTTCATCGCCTCCGATTACGATCCCGTGCTGGACGGCCGCGGTCTTTCCTTTGACTACCCCGCCTGGTACGGTCTTTCCGACAATGCCGCCCTGGTGCGGATGCAGGAAGGAGAGGAAATGGTGTCCGCCCGTCTGGACGAGGAAGCAGACCGCCTTGCCGCCATGACCGAAGAAGAAATCCTCGCCGAGGAGGAACAGCGGAAACTGGACAAGACCGTGGTGTTCAACGCCTACGACCAGCCCCGGATCGCCTACTACAAATACGGCCAGGATATGACCGGCTACATCTACCGGCAGGCCTTCAACTTCAAAAACGGATACGCCGCCGTAACTGCGGACGAAAACCGGCAGGAGATGTTCTTCATCACCGAAACCGGCCGGAAAGCCCTGTCCGGGCACAAAATGTATCTGAAAACCGACTACGAACGGTACGTGATCGAGTCCTGGCGTCTGCCGGCTTCCTACGGGATTGAGTCCATCGGCTCCCTGTATTTCGACCACGGCTGGGTCAGAGTCCGTAAGCAGACCATTGACAATTACGCCTACATGACCTACGACAACATCCGGGTCATCAGCGATACGGAAGTTCTGGTGAACAGCAAAGGGGAAGAGTTCCCGATTCCCTCCGGCTATGTGCTCAAAGGCTACAGCTGCGGGATGCTGCTGCTGGAAAAGGACGGACGGTACGGATTCATGGACTACACCGGCGCCTGGATCGCCGAGCCTGTCTATACCGCCGCAACCCCCTTTGTCAACAATCTGGCAACCCTCACCACCCCCGACGGCCGTGTGGGCATGATCGACACCGAAGGCAACATTGTTCTCGCCTTTGCGTACAAGAGCATCACCCAGGCCTCCTCCGGTCTTGTAGCGTCCTACCATGAAAAGAACGGCTGGACGATTTACAAGACCATGGCAAAATAAACCGTTTTCAAAAAATTTAATATACAACGAAAAGGAACATCTCATGGCTATTTTCAACAAGAAGATTCCAGGCGCACAGCCCGAAAACGAACCGGAAAACACCCCCATCGAAGAAGCAACCCCCGTTGCCGCCGATGATTTTGATTTCAACCGGTACTTCCTGGCCGAACGCCGCATTGCTCTGGAAAACGTTTCCTATGAAACCACCAAGCCCGCCCAGTCCGACTCCGGCTACAAGCTCACCGGCCGTGACACCGTAGTGGCCCAGGTCATCGGCAACACCGGCGTGAAGGTGACCTACAACCGCACCCTGAAGTTCGAACCCGACGGACCTTTCACCCTGTCCGTTTCCTACGCCGTCATGCTGATCTTCAACCCCGGCACCCGGGACGAAATCGACTGGAAAACCGTTGACGTTGCCGCCCAGTTCCGGAAGCACTGCGCTCCCATCTGCGCCAACATTTCCTCCCGTATTTCTCTGCTGATCGCCGAAATCACCTCCGCTTCCGGCCAGCCCCCGATGATTATCGGTATGGCACCGCAGCAGGCGCCGCAGCAGAAGTAAGAAATAAGAAATGATGAGTTGACGGATCAGGGGATGTTGGGTGCAAAGCGGGAATCCCCCGTCACACCGGATTTAGCGATCGAAATAGGGAAGGTTGCTGCCGGTGTGCCACCCCTCACCTTGTTTACAAGGTGGTTGAAAAGGAGGGCGCATTTGTATGGTTGAAAGCGACTTTTGCGTTCGTTCTGCGTATAGAAAAAAGAATAACTATGTTTTAGTAGATTAAGGCTTTGATAACTCTATATGGCTGCATTCGCTTTCCGCAATATGAATGTGCCCTCCTTTTCAAGGGGGGTGGCGCGCCTTTAACCGACTCTCCTATTTCGTTCGCTCCACAAGGCGTGACGGGGGATTTCTCCCATAAGCACCTGTCGTAATTCTCCCTCGTCCAATCATCTATATTTTCCTCTCATACATCCCAAAACATACATACATAAAAAGGAGTAATTTACCATGGCAAAAATTAAGGTAGGCGTTATCGGATGCGGTACCATCGCCAATTCCGCACACATTCCGTCTTACATGAACTGTGAAGATGCAGAAATCAAGTACTTCTGCGACATCATTCCCGAAAGAGCACAGGCTGCTGTTGAAAAGTACGGCTGCGGGATCGCTGTGGAAGACTACCATGTAGTGCTGAACGACCCCGAAATCACGGCTGTATCCGTATGTACCCCCAACAAGATGCATCCCATCATCTCCATCGACGCTCTGAAGGCAGGGAAGCACGTTCTGTGTGAAAAGCCCGCCGCAAGAACCTATGCGGAAGCTCTGACCATGCAGCAGGCACAGCATGAAACCGGGCTGACCCTGAACATCGGCGTGGTTAACCGTTTCAACACTGCTGTCAACGAAATCAAGAAGCTGATCGATGCAGGGGAACTGGGTGAAGTATACCACGTATACGTATCCTTCCGTGCACACAGATCCATCCCCGGTCTGGGCGGCGCATTCACCACCAAGGACATCGCAGGCGGCGGCGCTCTCATCGACTGGGGCGTACACTTCCTGGACATCGTTATGTACTGCACCGGCGACCCCGCTCCGCTGACCGTTTCCGGTAAGGCATTCTGCAAGCTGGGCGCTGATATGCCCAATTATGTATACGAATCCATGTGGGCTGAAAACACCAAGGACCTGAACGGTACCTACGACGTGGACGACTCCGTTACCGCTTTCGTTCGCACCGAAGGCCCCACCATCACCCTGAACGGCGCATGGGCACAGAACATCGGCGTCGGCGAAATGTACATCGACTTCCTGGGCACCAAGGCCGGTATCCGTCTGCAGTACGGCGGAGACTTCATGGTATACGGCACCAAGGACGGCAAGCTGCACTCCTACAAGCCCGAATACGAATCCACCCCCATGTTCCAGAACGAAATCAACGCCTTCGTTGCCTGTGTACAGAGTGGTGAAAAACTGCCCTCCCACATCGACCGCAACATTCTGACCTCCAAGCTGATGCAGGGGATCTACGACTCTGACAAGACCGGCAAGGAAGTTTCCTTCATCGATTAAATCGATGGGTTGACAAAGCTATATCTGCAAACAAAAAGAGCTCCTGCCCTTACCCGGGTGGGAGTTCTTGTGCTTGCAGGCACTTTGCGACAAAAAATACCGCTTGACAAATCTGCCGCGGTGTGGTATACTGAAACTACGGAAACCTGTATGATGTACTGTCTTACGGTTGCCGGAAATAATTGGATACAAACATGTCAGAATGAAGACAGCCAATCTTCACCTGACCGTGAGCCCAATCTGCGCCAACAGACGGCTCACTTTTTCTTTGGATTGATATATACCCAGATGGCAAATGCCAGTCCGAGGATACTACACAAATTCCCAAGAAAGTCGAGGATCATGTATCGCCCTCCTTTCAGATAAATCTGCAGGAGACAGGATACATTCTCTTGCGGTATACTGCCTCCCGCGAAGGGGAATGCGATACCGGCAACCGTCCAGCTGCCACCGGGTTTCCAATGGTTCGCTGACCAGATATGTACATATACAGGTTTCGTGCAGTAGTATAGCATATCTGTCGGATTTTGTCAAGAATGAAAACTTTATGAGAATTTTTGATAAATCTCTTTACAGGTAATGGCTAATATGCTATAATGCTAATATATAAAATTGAATACGGAGTGCAGTATGGGCAAGGATCCAAGTGCGTACACCAAGACCCATTACGATACTCTCCGTGCTATTGTACCAAAAGGAAAGCTGAAAGAAATAAAGCTATACGCTGTAGAACATGGCGTATCCATTTCCCAACTGGTCTGCAATGCATTGGAAATCGTATATGGTTTTGATCTGTCGCATAAAAATGGGAAGCAGGGATAATCCCTGTAAACCATTCCGGGTAATTGCTATTCTGCCATTTCGATGTAAAAGGAAAAGATATTATGTCAAAATTCTCTGTCACCCTTGCTCATGCAGGGAAAAAAATCCAATCCACACGCATGGAGAAACAACTTACGCAGGAACAGCTTGCGCAAATGGCCGGCTGTACTTTGGAAACTTTGCAGAAATTGGAAACAGGAAATACCGATTACTCCGTGGAGCTGCTGCAGCATATATCCATTGTTCTGGAAAAGCAGGTCAGCTTTTTTCTGTCAGAAGAAAACCCTGAAGCATATGAAAAACGGGTCATCTGTGAAGTTCTGTATCTGATGACCCTTCTGTCCGCTGATGCAAAAAAGCGTATGCTGACTGCTCTGCAGAACAATACCGTATCCGATTTATTCTGAACTATGTTGAAAAAGGCCCCCCGCTATGGAGAGCCTTGTTTTTGGGTCATATTTATTTGGTCAGTCTGCTTTTTCCGGGATAATCAGCCCGAAACTGCCGTCGTCGCGCTTGTATACCACGTTGGTTTCACCGGTGTCCGCGTCGGCGAATACGAAAAAGCTGTGACCGATCAGGTTCATCTGGAGTATGGCTTCCTCAGCCGTCATGGGTTTCAGGGTGAAGCGCTTGGTACGTACCCGGAACGCTTCGGTGTCTTCCACAATGTCGCCCGGCTCGGGAGATACGAAGGAGGAGCGCATCCGTTTTTCCAGTCTGGTCTTGTTCTTGCGGATCTGCCCTTCGATCACGTCAACACAGCGGGTCAGCGCCATGCTGTACTTTTCGGCCTGCTCCTCAGCACGGAACAGGGTATTCCCAACTGAGATGGTGATCTCCATACATTCATTGTCGCGAATCTTCCGGAAAGTCACGGTTGCGTCTGCCTGTTCCGGAAAATAACGGTCGAATTTGGCAAGTTTCTTTTCCACAAGCTGCTTCTGGTCTTCGTAAACGTTCACTTGTCTGCCAATGTACGTAATGTTCATGATCCTACCACCTTTGTTTGATTTCAGTCACCGCCGGGATGGGTGTGCGCTTTCCCCTGCGGTTTCTGTATGGTTATTATACCATATTTGAGTGTATTTTGTAAAGACTTTTTGTGAACATTTATGGATAAAATGCATATTTTTTTGATCGCGGGCTGCAGAAAGCGGGGAAGAAAAATAAACGTAAAGAAATTTGCAAAAAAGGGTTGACAAACGGAATCGGGTGTGATATAATATAAAAGCTGTCAGGAAGAATACACTTTCGATAGACGGGCAAAGCACGCAAAGGTGGCTGAGCTGGTCTAAGGCGCACGACTGGAAATCGTGTGTTCGGCTAATAACCGACCGTGGGTTCGAATCCCACCCTTTGCGTAAAAAAGGACATGTCCCTTCGGGATGTGTCCTTTTTTCTGTCATGGGGTAGGCGAGAAACGAGAGGAAGTTTCCGGGACAAACCACCCTATCCGGCTGAAGCAGATTCGATCAGTGCAGTCACGCTTTCAACCGAAGCAGAAGGGAAACTTCCGGATTTCATGGATCCAGCTGACTCACCGCTCTGCACACGCTAACCGATCCATGAAGTCCAGGGTTCGGATCCCACCCACTGCTGCACATACTCTCTCCCTCCGCCACAGGGGATTTTTTGTCATAGGATAGTCTGCGAAACGGGAGGAAGTTTCCGCTACAAACACCCTGATCAGTACACATCCCCCTACTGCTGCACAGTCTCTGTCCTCCGATTTTCTTATACAAACCCGCCCCCCATCCCGGGGGATTTTTTGTTGCAGATTCTCCCCGCCTCACCGCCAATTGTTCATATTTTATTTACCCCCCCGTCATAATAAATCCAAATATGTAAGTATATTTCATATTATAATGTATCCAATCTAAAGAAAGGGAAAGGACAACATTTCATGAAAAACATTATCAAAACAACCGCATGTCTCCTCTCCGCACTCCTCCTGGCTACCTCCGCTATGGCTGCCGATTACTGGACTGACGACGTAGTCGTAAACGCCGGTTACGGTGCTGCTACCATCGACGGTGTGTACAATGCCGATGAATGGGCTACCGCTGAAGAAATCGAAATTTCCATGGACGACGCTACCGTAAAGACCTACGGTGTGTACCAGGGTTCCTGGGAAGGCGCGCGTGACGCAAAGGACTTCAACGCAAAGATGTACTTCATGTGGGACGAAGAAGCCCTCTACATCTGCGAAGTACGTATGGACGACGTTGTTGACCTGGGCGGTACCGGTGCTACTCCCTGGGGCGGCAGTGACGGCAACCTGATCTTCTTCCAGGCAGCCGACGGCGGTTCCTCCGAAAACCCGGAAGCATGGTCTCACCACATCTTCTACATCGCAGGCGACGGTACTAACTCCGGCAAATACGGCGGAGACCCGTGGGTTCGTCTCAACGACGGTACTGCCAACACCCAGGAAACCGTACAGTACTCCTCCATCAAAGCTGTTGCTGCTCCCATTGACGGTGGTTTCTGCGTAGAAGTAAAGGTGCCGTGGTCCGTTATCAACGAAAAGATCCCGGATTTCATTCCCGAAGCTGACGTGGAAGTTGGTATGTCCATGGTTCCGATCGACTTTGACAACGGCGATTTCGCACAGCTGTGCTGGGTAAACCAGGCCGATGCTCTGGGTGTACAGGGCGGTTATGACTACGGCGGATGGGCTACCATGGTACTGAACGCTGCTCCCGTTGTGGAAACCGAAGCTGAAGTGGTTGACGTTGTAGTGGACGCTCCCGCAGCCGCTCCCCAGACCTTCGACGCCGGTGTGATCGCTGCTGTTGCCGCTATCGTATCTGCCGCAGGCTACGCACTCTCCAAGAAGAGATAAATTCCGATCCAACATACAAAGGTCATCCTGTCATGGGGTGGCCTTTTCCTGTTGTGCCGGGAATAGTACATAACAGAATCGGATAAGCAGGGAATGAGAATATCCGAAAGGCCGCACATAACCTCTCAATTCTGCATTCTGTATTCTGCATTCTTACCTCCTCCCATCCCGCCCAGCACCACCGCACCCACAATCATCCCGCCAATGCCGCCGATCCGGTATGCACCGTACATCCCCGCCAGCATCACATACGGATGCACCCCCAGCGCCCGGCCGGTCAGCTTCGGTTCCAGCCACTGCCGCAGAAGCCATACCACAAGCCACAGTACCGCCAGTCCGATCCCCCGCACCGTCCGCCCGGTCAGCAGCGCAAATCCCGCCCAGGGCAGCAGCACCACCCCCGCCCCGAACAACGGCAGCAGATCCGCCAGTGCCGTCAGCATTGCCCACGCCATCTGCCCCGGAATCCCCAAAAACGACAGGCCCGCCGACAGTACCAGAAACACCACTGCCGCCAGAGAAACCTGTGCTTTCAGGTACGCCGCTATGTTTCCCCCCATCGACCGGATTCCTTCCGCCGCACTCTGCCGCCATGGATGCTTCCGGATCCGTTCCCGCAGGCGTTCCGGCACCATAGCCCCCAAAGACGCCAGAATTCCCTCCCGGTCTGCCAGCCAGTAGAACACCGACGCCACCGTAATGAACACCGCCAGCGCCGCACCTGGCAGGGCAGAGAGCAGATTTCCCGCCGCCCCCGCCAGCCATCCCGCTCCTTTCTCCACCAAGGCCGTGATCCCGCCGCCGATCCGGTCTGCCACGGCTTCCGGCACCCTTCCGCGGATCCAGTCCGGCAGTGCGTCCCACTCCCACAGTTCCGCCGCCCGTTCCACCAGATCCCCGGCCTGTCCTGCCAGCGCTGCGATACCCCGGTAACCGCCCCACAGCAGTACCGCACAGAGCACCGCCGCCAGTGTCATCCCCCCGATCCGCTCTCCCACCGGGCCGATTCCCCTGCCGCCGGTATACCTTGCCGCCCATCGGCCCAGCTTCCGGATCCACGCCGCCAGACCGTATCCGATTCCCACCGGCAAAAGCACCGGCAATAATACCCGCACCGCCAGCCAGAGCACTGCCCCGCCGAAAGCCGCCAGAATGCACGCCGCCGCATACCGCTGGATCCGGTTCCCATCGTTTCCCATGGTCATGTTTACACTTCCCCCCTTGTAATTGTCCGGTGATTGGTATATAATATAGGAAATCATTCTGTATATCGGATTGGAGACTGTACATATGAAAGAAACCAAACTGGCAAACGGCATTCTGATTCAGATCGACCCGCAGCCCCTGCCGGAGACCCTTGCCGCTCCCCTCAGAGAACGCTGGGAGACCGATGAAGACGACGATCTGCTGGAAGAACTGCTGGCCAAAGCTGCCGCCATCACCGATGCAGGTGCGTTCCTTCGTCCTGCCCATGTGGATGCGGTGAACGGGGATCTGACCACACTGGACGGGTATCCTTTCCGCAGTGCGCTGGTAGCGGAAAAGATTGCCGTCTCCGGGGACACGGTTGTGGGGTACGTCATGACCTGCGGACGGGCGCTGTATTCTGCCCTGGACGAGCTGAAGGACGACTTTTTCGCCGCCGCCATCTGGGACGACATCATGATCGCCTATCTCCGTCTGGCCGGGGACATGGTACACAAGTACGTGACGGAGCATTTCTTCCCCTCCGACGACGGAAAGAAGCATTTCTCCGCCCTGAATCCCGGTTCTCTGGACACCTGGGACATCTACGGCCAGAAGGAACTGTTCGCTCTGCTGGGAGACGGAGCCGCTGCCGCCGGGGTGGAGCTGACCGGATCCATGCTGATGCTGCCCACCAAATCCGGTTCCGGCATCTTCTTCCACACCGACAAGCCTTACGAAAACTGCATGCACTGTCCCCGGATCGACTGCCCCAACAGACGGGCGGCGTATGTGGGAGACAAGAAATAAATAAGAGATAAGAAATAAGAAATACGGGAGCAAAACGATACGCAGACAGCATATAGCTGCGCTGTACTAAACTACTACAGAAATGGATACGGAGAGACAGGAATGACGGAAAATCGTCCCTGAAGAATAACAAATGCCGCATTGACCCTGGTATCTCTTACTTCTTACTTCTTATCTCTCCCGGAGGATCTATGACTGACAGACTGAAAAGAATCAACGAGCTTGCCGCTATCGCGAAACAGCGGGCGCTGACAGAAGATGAAATCAAGGAACGGGATGTGCTGCGGAAGGAATATCTGGCACAGTTCCGCTCCAACTTCAGGGGGATTCTGGACAACACGTCCATCAAGCGGCCGGACGGTACGCTGGAACCCCTGCAGAAGAAAAACTGAGTTCCCATGACGTACAATGAACTTCTGAAATCCGGGGTGCCGGCCGGGGGGTATCTGTTTTACGGGGAGGAGGACTACCTCAAATCCCACACAGCCGCCCGGATCCGCACCCTTTTGTTTCCGGATGAAGGGCTGGCAGACTTCAACCGGCGCACCTTCACCGGCGAAACCTACACCCCGGGGGATCTGGCGGAAGCGATTCTTTCCCCGGCCATGATGGTGGAGAAAAAACTGATCGAAGTGACCCTCCCGGACGGGAACAAAATCCGGGACAAAGACCGTTCTGCCCTGCTGGAAACACTGGGATACCTTGCGCAGACGGATGACACGGTGCTGCTGCTGACCTTCCCGGCGGACACCTTTGACCCGGGCACCGCCAAGCGTCCCAGTACCTTTTTCAAAAATCTGACCAAGGTTCTGACCCCGGTGGAATTCCCCCTGCAGACCGACACCCGGCTTCTCCAGTGGATGCAGCGGCATCTGGCGGACTACGGGGTCACACTCTCCCCTGCAGTGGGACAGCAGATTCTCACCACCTGCGGCCGGTCGATGCTGCGGCTGTCGGGAGAGCTGGCCAAGGCGGGAGCGTATGCGGCGGCCCACGGAATGCCGGAACTGACCATGGAAGCAGCCCTGCAGGTGATCACCCCCACGGACGAGGACGACGCATTCCGGCTGGCCAACTGTCTGCTGGAAGGGAACAAAACGGCGGCGTACGGCTGTCTGTCGGTGAAGATCCGGAAGAAGGAAGACCCGATTCTGCTGCTTTCCCAGATCACCCGGGTATACATGGATCTGGCCACGGCAGCGGTATTTCTGGAAGAAGGCCGGGACAAACGGGAACTGGCGCAGGTAATGAAGATGCACGAATACAAGGCGGGGCTGTACTGCAAGGCTGCCGCCGGTGTTTCTGCGGAATATTTTGAAAATGCACTGGAAAAGTGTCTGGATGCGGATATGGCGATGAAAAGCTCTGCCGTGAACGGGTATGAGCTGCTGGAACGATTGGTAGGAACGCTTTAGGAAATTCAGAATTCAGAATGCGTATTGAGGTTTCTGTACAATGGGAGAAAATATTATTTTGGTTAAAAGCAAGAAATTTGCTGTGCGTATTGTGAAACTGAGAAAATATTTATTTGAAGACAATAATGAAAGATTAACTCTATACCGCTGTCGGTTAAACAAACGGTAGGGCGGGATGCCTTCATCCCGCCGTCTGACATATTGCAAATGGTGGATTTCTGTACGGTAAACATGCGATTTTTGTTCCTAAATAATTCTCGTATTGCTGCATAAAATGCTAGAATACCAAAATGTTTGTCGGCGGGATGAGGGCATCCCGCCCTACGATATTTTCGTTTTGGCAGAAACAAGTGAATCATCGTTTGCATAAAACTTCTTGTAACCATTATCACCGCGAAGAAAAGCAATATGAACAAAGAACAATTCCGAATTCTGATTTCTGAATTATCCCGGAGGAACTATGCTGCACATCAAACTCCCCATCATCGTGGAGGGGAAATACGACAAAGCCCGGCTTGCGCAGGTGGTGGACGCTCCCATTATCACCACGGACGGGTTCGGGATCTTCAATAACAGAGAGAAAACGGCGCTGATCCGGCGGCTGGCGGTGCATGGGGTGATCCTGCTCTGTGACAGCGACGGGGGCGGCTCGGTGATCCGGTCGTTCCTCAAGGGAATCATTCCGCCGGAAAAGGTGTACAATCTGTACGTGCCGCAGATCGCCGGGAAAGAGCGCCGGAAACGCCATGGCTCCAAAGCCGGATTTCTCGGGGTGGAAGGGATCGACAACGGAATTCTGGCCTCCCTGTTTGACAGACTGGCGGAAAAACATCCGGAAATTCTGGCAGGGCAGGGAAGTGCCGCTGCGGATGCCGGGGGAAAAACAGATCCTGTGGAAAACGCCGGGCTTTCCATGGCAGGGGACTCCGTTTCCCTGGAAGTACCTGCCCCCTCAGACAGTCCCATCACCAAGACCGATCTCTACCTGGCCGGGCTCACGGGGGGAGAGAATGCGGCTGAGAAACGGGACAGGCTGTGCGCCCATCTGGGGTTCCCGGCCGGTATGACGCCCACTGCCTTTCTGGCGGCGCTGAACATTCTCTACGGCAAAGGGGAATTTGCTGCCCTCTGTGAGACGGTATTTCCCCCGGACGGCGGAGAGGACGAAGAATAGTCTGCCATTTTTGCTGCCGGTTCGGCTGCACTTCGGACTGCCGGATTGCCCTACCGAACCGCAGAATTGCCATGGTAAGCGGAAGATAGACTGTATCCATATATGTATGCCCCTTTCTCCCCCATCCGGGGGATGTTGCATTTTTCCGGAATCTGTGCTATACTGTGTACAGGTACCAATCTGAGAGGAGAATCTGCCATGATGTATCCCTTTATGACCCTGGACGACAATACGGAGATCGTCCATTCCGAATGGCTGCCGGAAGAACGGGTCAGAGTCTATATTGAAAAGCCAGACCCCAACGACTGCTTTCACAGTGCTTCCTGTTATCTGCCGGAATACCAGTGGACCGATATTTCCGGATTCACCGATGCGGAAATCCAGCGGTACCAGAAATTTCTGGAATCCACTGCGCATCTGATTATTCAATTTTCAAAAGAAGGTGGATTTGACAGTGCCGCAAATTTTTAAGATCGGTTCTTACTGGATATATTTCTGGGCCAACGAAAATGATCCGCTGGAACCTGTCCACGTGCATGTGGCGGAAGGAAGCCCGGCATCAAATGCTACCAAAATCTGGATTACCAAAGCCGGGAAATGTCTGCTCTGCAACAACAATTCCAGAATTCCCGCCCGTACCCTGCACAACATTATGGCCATCATCGAAGCCCGCTCCGAAGAAGTTATTGAAAAATGGCAGAATTTCTTCGGTTCTATCCATTACTACTGCTGAATCCCCCGTGAGAGAGTTTTTACGACTCTCTTTTTTTCTGTTTTTCAAACAGGTATCTACTATTTCAGAACCCGCATCACCCCCGCCGTAATATCATCCCTTGCTCCGCGGGAGGCTGCCTGTTCCACGATTTTCTCCGCCGCCCGCTGTACATCGCCGCATTTTACATCCTCATCTGTAGAGAGAAAATCCAGCAGCCACGGGCATTCCTCAAAACTTCTTGCAATCCCGTCGGACAGCATCACCACCACATCTCCCGGCTCCACGGTAAACCGGATCATTTCCGCATCCAGGGCCCGGAGTATCCCGATGGGAACCGTCTTGGACTGGAGCCGGAAGAGACTGCCGCCGCGGATCACAAAGGACGGTGCTGCGCCGCTCTTGACAAACCGTGCCTCCATGGTCACCAGATCAATTTCGCACAGGTCTATGGTAGCCGCACATTCGTCGCATCCCGCCCGGATCACGCTGTTGAGCATTTTCAGTGCCGTTTCCATGGCCGCCCCCGCCGTCAGCATCCGTTCCAGAAACACCGCCGCCATACCGGAAGTCAGAGCCGCCATCCGCCCCGTTCCCATACCGTCGCACAGGAGCATATACTGTTTTCCGTCTCCCGCAAATGCACTGACCGTATCGCCGGAGGGGATTTTTTCGGTATTCTCCCCGGCTGTGGAACGGCGGTGCAGGGAAGGATCTCTGTCAGAGGAAAAATGGCTGCGGAAGCTGAGAGCGTCGGAAAAAGATCCTGTGGAAAAGTCGGCACTTTCCGTCTGCGGTATGCCGTTCCGGGCGGATGGTACCGCTGTGGGATCTGTTTCGCCGCCGCTGCCTGTGGAAAAACCGTCCTTTCCCACCGTTCCTGCCAGAGAAGCCGCCGAACGGGCACTTTTTCCCCATTCGCAGCGGGCACACTGCACCGAATGCATCTCCATGGACAGCACAGCACCGTTCAGAGAAAAGGTCGGCACCGACAGCGGCATCCCCACCGCCTTTCCGAACAGGGCCGCAATCTCCTCTCCCCCCAGTCTGGTGCCCGTCAGATCCACATCATGCACGAAGATCCGTTTATGCCGGCTGCCGTACACAGTGACCGATCCGGCGGCGAAATCGTGGCAGGACAGCATCCGTTCCAGTCTGGCAGTCAGTTCTCTGTCGGGGGTACCTTCTTCCTCCTCCAGCCTTGCGGATTCCGCCAGCAGTCTGCCCATATGGGAATAGTCCTCCGCCGCCACCCGGAGCCTGTCCCCGCTGCGCCTCTCACCCATGCGCCTTGCCGCCGTACCGTTGATTTCGTCCAGCACACGCCCCATGACGCCGCATCTTGCCCCCAGTTCCGCCGGCACATCCGCCGCACAGACACCCCCATCCTCCGTCAGGGCACCGGAGAACCGGGTCAGCATATTCTGCCACTGGGTAAAGTCCTGTTCCCGGCATCTGGTACGCTGGGCACACCGGCTGCAGTACACATCAAAACAGCTCTCCGCCAGATCCTGCATCTCCCGTCTGCCGGGCCGCACCAGCTTTTCCGACACACCGCCCAGCATATCTCCCAGAGATTTCATACCGTCGCCCAGGGCGGTCAGCTTTTTTTCCCGTCCGGCCAGCGCCATTTCCGCCACGGCTGTCCGTTCGCTCCGCCTTGTGTCCGGCAGAACCCCGCACCAGTGGGCAGGCAGTCGGCACCGGTCATAGGCATAAAAGGGAAGCAGCGCCGCCGTGACCATGAGAATCTCCGGCACCAGTCCCGCCAGTCCTGTGAATCCGCCGCTGTAAACCGACCAGATCACTGCCGCTGTGGATCCGGCGAAGAGACCGAAGGCACGGCTATATCCCTGTCCCAGTGCGAAGGCCGTTTCACTGTACTGTCCGGAAAACGCACCGGTAACCGCACCCGCCAGTGCAAAGGCAGGTGCATAGACCGGTTCCAGAAACAGTCCGCATACCAGTCCCACAAGGCCTCCTCTCGCCACCCCGAAGGATCCCCCCGTCAGCACAGCCGATGCCAGAGCCGCTCCCTCCCCCAGATTGAACCCCAATACCGGCAGGGTCGTTCCGGAAAGACTGTAGCAGAGCAGGGAAAGGGACGCAAGAATTCCCGTTTCCCGGAAGGCGGAAGTACGCATATGCCGGTCATGGGCCGCATAAAACAGATATGTACACAGGGGAGAGACAAACACCGAGAACACCGCGCCCCACAGATCATGGGTCAGATACCCGCCATGCACCAGAGCAAATGCCCCCGCCGCCAGGGATGCCAGTGCCGACAGCGCCATCCGCAGGAAGATGTGTTCCCGGAACAGCTTTGCATCCGCCCATTTCACCAGTGCGCCCAGCTCCTCCCGGGACAGCAGCCGTACACCGGTGTTTCGTCCCGCAACCGCTTCTCCGCCGGATCCGGACAGTCGGGCATCCGGGGTGATTTTCCGGCGTTTCGGGATGCTTCCCGGTTCTGTCCCCGCTTCTGCTTCTTCCTCGGCGGGGATTTTTTGATTTTCGCTCCGGTGTGTCACCAGTCTCCGCACCCATCCGGATGCCCGCGAATGTCGTAGTATCGTCTGTGTCCGGGGTTCCCTTTTCTTCCGGAGCCGTTTTCTGTCACGCTGCAGGGGAAAGGAATCCCCATCCGCCGCCAGCAGCATGGAAATACCCGTCCGCAGGACAAAGACGCCCACCGTTACCAAAGGCAGTACCCCGCCGACGCCCGCCGCACCGCACAGTGCCCCCAGGAAGACCGACACCGCGCCAAGAAATCCGCTGGCCGAAGACGCCGCCGCCAGTCCGAAGGGTAGCATCCCGAAAACTGCCTTCCCGCCGGCCAGCACCAGTCCCGCCAGAAACAGCCCGGCCAGCACCATCGCTTTTGCAGGCAGCCGCACCTGTCCCGCCATCTTCCGTTTTTCCATATGTACCTCCCGTAAAATAATATTCTGCCGGATCCGCCCCGCCGTTTTCCTGCCTGTCCATGAGACATACCGTGTCCCGCCTCTGCAGAGCTACCGGAGCCGATCCGTTGTGCAGGTATGATACCACAGATGCTCTGCAAATACTGGCGGAACGGGAGTGGTATTTTCTCCCGGAGGATGCGGGGAAGTATGGGGGAATCGTGGGTGGTACCGGGGAATGGGGACGGGAAGGGTGGAATCTGCATGGTGATGATGGGGAAAGGAGGGGAATGGGAGGGGAAATAAGAAGTAAGAGATAAGAAATATCTGTTTCGGTAGTGTGTCGTACAGAGCATAATGCATTTTATGTTGAGCCACAAAAAAACAGAGCAAACCACATCGGATTCACTCTGTCTATTTCTTACTTCTTACTTCTTATTTCTTACCTGTCTTCACTGCGCCCGTACGATCACGCCATTTTCAAAATACCCGGTGTATTCTCTGCCGCTGGGCCAGATGTAGGTGCCGGCGCCGCACATGAGGTTGTCCTGGAATTCGCCTTCGTACCGTTCGCCGTTGGCCCAGGTGTAGATGCCGTTGCCGCTGCGCTGGTCTCCGTCGAAATTGCCCTCGTACACATCGCCGTTGGCCCAGGTATAGGTGCCGAAGCCTTCCTTCTGGTCATTCTCGTAGGTGCCCACAAAGATATCGCCGCTGGCAAAGTGGTATTCCCCGGCGCCGTGTTTCTTATCTCCGGAGAAGCTTCCGGTATAGACGGATCCGTCTGCGAAGGTGTAGGTGCCCATGCCTTCCTTGACCCCGGCGGAGAAGGTGCCTTCATACACGTCGCCGTTGACGTAGGTATAGGTGCCCTGGCCGTCGATGGCATCTCTGGTGAAGCCGCCTTCATACACATCCCCGTTGGCGTACAGGATTTTGCCCTGGCCTTCCTTCAGCAGGTTGGCATTCAGTTCGCCTTCGTAGATGTCCCCGTTGGAGTAGGTGATCTGTTTCCGTTCCAGGTTCACTTCGGCGGAGATGCCGTCGGAGTAGATAATCCGGCCCTTATAGGGGGAACCGTCGTCGTCCACCAGGCCAAGGAACTTGACATACACTTCCTCGGAGACCTTTACGGTGATATACCGCACGCCGGCGAAATAGATGACGGCAAAAATCCCCGCCAGACACAGTGCCGCGCAGAGCACGATGGTGAGCATCACGGATCCGAAGCTGCGGTGGTGCCGGTTCTTCCGTTTTTTCTTATGCGGATTTGTATTATAATTCTGCATGATGTTTTTCCTTATTTCGTACTTCTTATTTTCCCTCATTCACCGTACTTCACGAATCCCACGAGATTGTCCAGCATGGTCAAAAGCTCTGGGACGATGAACAGCACGAAGAACACGGTCAGCAGCAGGGCAATGCCGCACAGGATCAGGCTCATGATGGGGCGGCGGCCGTTCTGGAAGCGGTTTTCGGCCTTAAAGCGGTTTTCTTCCGGGAGGTAGAAGGGAATTTCGGCGGTTCTGGTTTTCCCGGTCATGGTTTCGGGGATAGCCAGCATTTTCCGCAGCGGTTTGCCTTCCCGCAGGGCCCAGCGGAGGTACCATTTGCCCTTGATATCCAGCTCGGTGAGAGAAAGAGCGGATTCGGGGGTCTGGGCGCCTCTCTGCACCAGGGCGCTGACCATCCGATGGCAGAACAGCTTATCCACGGTAGCGAAGGTAGCGCCGATCATAACGCCTGCGAACATACCCCACACCAGGATATCCAGAGAATCGAAACCTGCGGGGATGGTGAAATTCTGATAATAATAAATTTTAGCCAGCATGAAACTTACCTCGTTTTCGGATCATCAGTAGTTGTCCAGAAAGTCGCTTCCTGCCAGATGTTTCAGCAGTTCTTCCAGATCCTCGTTGTCTCTGTACTCCACCTGGAAGATTTTTTTGTTTCTTGTTTCGGTGATTTTGCACTGTCTGCCGGTACAGGAGGTGAACCGGTTTTCCAGAGAAGCGAAGTAGTCCACCTGCACGGGTTCCTCTCCGGCGTTGTCCACGGCTTTTTCCAGTGCGGCCTGTTCTGCGGCGTAAATCCGGTTAGCCTGTTTGACGACCTGTTCCATTTCCCGGACAGACAGGTTCCGGCTGACGCATCGTTTTGCCAGCGGGACGATCTGGTTCCGGTCTTTGAGGCCCAGCAGGGTACGTCCGTGTCCGGCAGTCATGATCCCGTCGGTGAGCATTTTGACAACTTCCTCCGGCAGATCCAGCAGTCTGAGAGAATTGGCCACGGCGGAACGGGATTTTCCCAGCTGTCCTGCGATTTCCTCCTGGCTCAGTCCGAACTCCTTCATGAGTCTATCGTAGGCCACAGCTTCTTCATAGGGGTTCAGGTCTTCTCTCTGGAGGTTTTCGATCAGCGCATACCGTGCGGCGGTCAGGTCATCCGCTTCCACGATAATGGCGGGGATTTCGCCTAGTCCTGCCAGTTTAGCCCCCCGGAACCGTCTTTCCCCGGCGATGATCTCGTACCGTTCCCCGGTCTGCCTTACCAGAATCGGCTGCAGCACCCCATTGGCGGCAATGGAATCTGCCAGCTGTGCCAGTGCTTCCGGTTCAAAATTCTTTCTCGGCTGATCCGCTTTCGGGTCAATCATGGAAATCCGCAGGGTCTTGACCCCGTCCCCGGATTCCTCCCCGAATGCGTTATCGTCAAATATTGCGTCCAGGCCTCTGCCCAGACCTTTTCCTTTCGCCATTTTGGGTGCTCCTTAGTGTTAGTAGTACAAATCGATAGGGTGGAGAGACGGGGACGCTTTTTGAAAAAAGCTTGGCAAAAACTTTAAACAGGGGGTTCAGCATTGTTTGTTGGGTGCAGTAGACACGGCACTGCTTTTGTGATGTATGTAGGAGAGCAATCCTTGACACGGAGGAATAGTGGAGCGAGCTCCTGGGGGCCTCCTCCCCAGTCGCCACAGATCGTTTCCAACTGCATAGCATCAGTTCGGCTTCGTGGGTGCTACTGTTTTGTTTACTGTAGTTCTGTTTGTTTTAGCTGTAGTTTCGTCTCTAATTCTAAATTCTGTTTTCTGAATTCTGAATTACCTCTTATTTCTTATCTCTTACTTCTTACTTATCTTCTCCCCGTGCGTTTCAGGATTTCTTCTGCGGTTTTTATGTAGGCCTGGGTGCCCTTGTTGTATTTGTCGTACAGGACGGCGGGGATGCCGTAGCTGGGAGCTTCCGTCAGTTTTACGCTTCTGGGGATCGGGTCGGGGAAGAGTTTGTCGGCGTAGTATTTTTTGAGCTCGTCCAGCACCTGCACGGACAGGTTCAGTCTGCCGTTATACATGGTGATCAGGATGCCCAGGATGGACAGGTCTTTATTATAGAGCTGTTTGACTTTTTTGATGGTCAGCATCAGCTGGGTCAGGCCTTCCAGGGCATAATATTCGCACTGCATGGGGATGATGACCCCATCCGATGCGGCAAGGGCATTGACTGTGAGCATACTCAGGGAGGGAGGGCAGTCGATCATGGCGAAGTCGTAGACTTCCGGGAGGGCGGCCAGGAATTTTTTCAGCTGTGCCTCCCGTTTTTCCATATCGATCAGCTCAAACTCCGCGCCTGCCAGCTGGATGGTGGAGGGAACCAGATCCAGTCCTTCCACGGAGGTATGCACCACACAGTCCACCGGAGCGCATTCTTCCAGCAGGGCCTCATAGACAGTATGCCGGACTTCTTTTTTGGAGATGCCCAGCCCGGAGGTGGTATTCCCCTGGGGATCACAGTCCACCAACAGGACACGGTATCCCATAGACGCCACAGCAGCGGCAACATTGACACAGGAAGTGGTTTTTCCCACCCCGCCTTTCTGATTGGCAAACGCCACCGTATACCGTACCATCGTACACCTCCAAAGACAATTATACAACTATATTATACCGTTCCTGCACAGGTTTGTCAATGGATACCGAAAAGAATTCACAAAGGGGACAAATAAATGTTTCACGTGAAACAGAAGAAAAGTAAGACGTAAGAAGTAAGAAATAAGAAATAAAAAGTAACATCCAAAACATATGTATGCATAGGAGCAGGAAGTAAATAGTGAGAATACAGAATATGCATTACGTCCACCATAAATGTGTACAATTCCAAAAAATGTTTCACGTGAAACAAAAGAAGCAAGAAGCAGTACGCCGTACCTCCTACTTCTTACTTCTTATCTCTTACTTCTTACTTATCTTTCATCCCGCTTTCCTTGGCAGGAGAATTTCGATCAGGGTTCCGGCGTCGGTTTCCTTTCGGGTGGATTCCACGGGGATACCGGAGCGTTTGATGACATCCACGGCGTGGTCGATGGAGTTATAGAACAGGCGGATGTCCTTGATCACCAGCTTCTGGCGCAGTTCCGGGCGGGTTTCGGGGGATCTGATTTCCTCGCTCCGGGCGGCGGCACACAGGAGGGATTCCACGTATTCTTCGGCGGCGGCCACGTTCATCTGCCGTTTGACAAAAATCTCCAGCACCTGCATCCTTTCGGCTTCTCCCGGCAGGCGCAGTGCGGCACGGGCATGGCGTTCGGTCAGGGCATTTTCGATGATGATTTCCTGTTCAGCAGGGGACATACGGAGCAGGCGCAGTTTGTTGGCGATGTAGGACTGGCTGACGGAGAGACGTTTGGCGCAGACCTCCTGGGTCATGCTGCCCAGAGCGATGAGGGAGCGGATGGCCAGGGCTTCTTCAAAGATGTTCAGATCTTCCCGGTGCAGGTTTTCGATGATGGCAATGACGGCGGCTTCTGTCTGGGTGGCTTCGATGCAGATACAGGGTACCGTTGCCCATCCGCAGATTTTTGCCGCCCGGAGTCTCCGTTCCCCTGCCACAAGGATTCTTCCGGGCTGCAGGAACCCATCCGGATCTGCGTTCTGCACATGATCCAGCCGTTGTTCCAACCGGACGATGATCGGTTCAATCATACCGTGGCGGTTCAGGCTGTCGGCAAGGGCTGTCAGGGACGGATCCGGTACAATCCGCCGCACTCTCTCTTCCGGCACGATAATCTCCTCCACCGGCACCTCCCGGACGACCTTTTTGAATTCTTCCACCTTTTTGAAAAACATGTTTCGGTAATTTCCCCTTCCTGTTTATTCAGATTCCCCGATTCGGGTGAGAACAGTATACCACATTCCCCCTGTGAAAGTCTGTCGGGAACGGGAAGGGAAATACAATTAAGAATGGAGAATGCGGGAGGGAAATGGAAAGTAAGAGATAAGAAATAAGAAGTAAGAAACAGGACAGGCTGTATCTCTCGCAACAGTCGTAAAAAAGCGCCGCCATATCCAAACCGGACAAAAGCAGCGCTGTATATATGCTTCTTACTTCTTACTTTTACTCGATCCGTTCCATATTCTTCAGGTCAAACGGTGTTGCCTGGTATACGAAATAGTTCAGCCAGTTGGAGAACAGCAGGTGGGCGTGGCCTCTCCAGGTATTTCTGGGGGGCAGGGTCGGGTCGTCGGCGGGGAAGTAATGGCGGGGCAGGGCGATGGGCAGGCCCTTGTTCTTGTCCCGGAAATATTCGGCGGCAAGGGTTCCGGCGTCATATTCGCTGTGCCCGGTGACAAAGAACAGTCTGCGCTTCCGGGAGGCCACAATGTATACGCCGGCTTCCACGGATTCGGACAGGATTTCCACCTTGGGACAGCGGAGGATGTCTTCTCTGCGGACTTCGGTATGCCGGGAATGGGGTACCTGGAACACTTCGTCGAAGCCTCTCAGCAGGGGATGGGCTGGCTGCAGCGGAACATGGCTGAACACGCCGAACATTTTCTCTTTCAGCTCGTACTTGGGAATCCCGTAGTGGTACCAGAGACCGGCCTGTGCTGCCCAGCAGATGTGCAGGGTGGAGAACACATTGGTCTTGGACCAGGCCAGGATTTCACACAGCTCGTCCCAGTAATCCACTTCTGTAAAGTCCAGATTTTCCACGGGGGCACCGGTGATGATGAGCCCGTCGAACTGTTCGTCCCGCACGTCGTCAAAGGTACGGTAGAAGGCCTCCATATGCTCTACAGATGTATTTGCAGACTGATGGGTAGCGGTTTTCAGGAGGGTCAGTTCGATCTGCAGGGGGGTATTGGAGAGCAGGCGGATGATCTGGGTTTCGGTGGTGATTTTGGTGGGCATCAGGTTCAGGATGGCCAGCTTCAGGGGACGGATATCCTGACTGGCAGCCCGCATTTCGTCCATGACGAAGATATTTTCGGAGTGCAGTATATCACCGGCGGGAAGACCGGTGGGAATTTTGATGGGCATGGTTCGTTTGTCCTTTTCGTTTGCGTAATTACAGATATTGTATCATATTTCTGCCGGGGAATCAAGGGGAAAGGGGGAAATATGCAGAGGAAAGCATGGGGGAATTTTGTGGGATTTGCCATGGTGAGGTTGACTTTCTCTTTGCGTCAGAGTATAATAACTGTATTCCCGTTTTACATCACTTTCAAAAGGAGTCTTTATGAGCAGAAAATTTCTTATTTCCGTTCTGCTGTTCTGTACGCTTGCGGTTCTGACGGCTGTGGGAATTTCAGCGGCGGTGGTTGACAGCGGTTTCTGCGGTGCGGAAGGGGACGGCTCCAATCTCCGCTGGGCACTGACTGACGATGGGACTCTGACCATCTCCGGCACCGGCGCCATGGCAGACTATACGGAAATCATGCAGCCTGACGGTGTGGTCGTTCCCACCCAACCCTACATGGAGTACTTTACGGACATTACTTCCATTGTGGTGGAACCTGGTGTTACGCACATCGGGTCGTATGCATTCTGCACCCTGTACAGAGCAGAATCCGTCTCTCTTCCGGAAGGGCTTGTTACCATTGGCAGAAATGCGTTCGACAGATGTTTCGGTCTGACGGAAATCACGCTCCCCGGTACAGTGAACGACAGCATCATGTCAATCGTCTTCCAGAACTGCTATTATCTGAAAAATGTGTATGTTGCGGATGGAAATGTGTATCTGAAAAGTATCGATGGTGTTCTGTTCCGGAAATCGGACAATGCACTGGTATATTTCCCCATCGGCAGAACCGATCCGGTATACCGCATCCCGGATGGGACGGAATCCATTATCGGCGGGGCATTTTACAAGTCCCAGAATCTGGAGGAAGTGATCATTCCGGACTCCGTCAGAGGGATCTACCTGAACGCTTTTTCAGACGCAAAAAAACTGCATTCCGTGTATTTCGAAGGGAACCCGCCCACTGCCATGGTAGAGGATGTTTTTGCCGGTATTTCCGGCCTGACACTGTATTATTACGAAGCATATGCAGATGCCTGGACCTCTCCCACATGGACATGTCCCTCCGGCGTGGTCTACAACACCGTCATGATTCCCGCTCTCCCCGGTGATTTCGATGGCAGCGGCCGTGTGGATGCGGATGATGTTCTGATCTTCTCCCGGTATTTCGCCAGGTGGCCCGGATATGCGGAAAATTTCGACTTCATGAAAGCGGACTTCAATCATGACGGCAGTATCACCCGTGCGGATGCCATGTACTTTGCCCGTGCCGTTGCCGGGTGGCCGGGATATACCCTGTCCTGATCAAAAATCTTCCAAACCTTCCACAGGGGCAGAGGATATTGCTTTTCCGCAGCATCTTTATTTTTTGAGTGAAGTATAACTTATCATTGACATCTACACAAGTGATTTTGTGGGATTCGCTATGATGATGTTGACTTTTGTTGTGACAAGAAGTATAATAGTAAGTGATATCATTTCAAACTATTTTAATGGAGGACTCATGAAAAAGAATATACTTTGTTTGCTTGTACTGTTCTGTTTGACGGCTGTTTTATTAACAGTAGAAGTTTATGCGGATGATGAAGCAGTGGATGCTGTTCCTATCGAAGGCCAATCCTGTGGCGATTATGTATATTGGGCTTTTTCAGGAAACACCTTACGTATCTGGGGCTCCGGTGACATGTATGATTATATTTCCGAACCCGCTCCATGGTATAATAACCGAAATGAAATCAGATACATTGAGATATCTCGTGGGGTAACATCTGTTGGTGCTTATGCTTTCCGTAATCTCAGCAATTTACAAAGAGTTGTTTTACCCACTTATTATGACGATGTTGAAGTTTATTCCGCCGAAACAGATGTATTACTACAAAATGTTGAAGGATATCACACTTATTCAATATCCCGTCCTTTCACTCACCTGAATACAGGTGCTTTTGCAAACTGTACCTCTCTGTCAGAAATAACAATTCCCAAAACAGTTACAAATGCCATTGGTGCCTTTATCAATTGTACAGGATTAAAAAGTATTTCTGTTGAATCCGACAATACCACATACGAAAGCAGAAATGGTGTTATGGTCAACACTGTTGAACATTCTCTGACAGCATATCCTGCCGGTAAAACAAGCGATCATTACACTGTACCTTCTGACATTGAAACAATTTCCGGTTTTGCAGCATATAATTGTGATTCTCTCCGCTATATTATGTTTCCGCAACATCTGGATGGAATATATCTGGAAGCATTTTATCAATGTTCTAATTTAAAAAGTGTTTATTTCCAAAGTCCTCCGCCTGCAACCTGGATTCACGACATATTTTCACACACCCATCCTGATCTGACTCTGTATTATTCCTCCGAATACGCCGACAGCTGGACTTCCCCCACATGGACGGATCCCAACGGTGTCACCTACAACACCTGTATGTACACACCTATGGCCGGTGATATTGATCAGGATGGCAAGGTCACACAGAACGATGTGAATCTGATGATAGCTTATTTTTCCGGTAAAGATCCGGAAATTCCATACTTTTTCGGTGCCGACATGGATGGCGATGGTATTGTTTCTCGTGCGGATGTGATGTATCTCGCCCGTGCAGTGGACAGTTGGGATGGATATACACTGCCGGAGAAAGATGTATCGGAAGAAGATAGATATACAGTTGAGATACAATTTATTGACAGTGAAACCAATGAAAAAATTCCTCTTACCGAACTCTTCCCGCCAGATGAATGGAATATTGAAGCAGGGGAAATTTATAATTATGCACATTTAGCTTTAGAAAACAACACATTTAACGGGGGGTACTTACAAGGAGGTTTTTTAAATGACGATACCATGAGTATCATCAATGACAAGATCATATTAAAAAACGTTCCTGCGGCAGAAAATTATTTCATTTCATTTGATGCATCTTTCGGTGATTATGTTCTTCGTTATAATTATGAAACAGGCAACTCTTGGTCATATGGCTATTTTGACATTGACCAAGACACGGAAATTTCTATTCCATTGATAAAGTCTTATTTGATCGTCGGAGACACTCTGGTTACAAAAGATAATTGTAACGATATTTTGGGGGATGGAACTGCTATTTTTGATTATTCACAAGATATATTAACACTCACAAATGCCAATATTACAGCTGATTATGTTATTCATTCTATGATGGAGTACTTTACAATCTTGATTCCGGATGGAACCGTATCAACACTTACTATAGAACCTGTTGATTATCGAACGAATGCAGCTGCCATTGAATTATTCGGTATAGGTAATATATGCGGTGGCGGAACTCTAATCATTGACGGTAAAATGGGAGTAAATGCTATCTACGCAGAAGGGTTATTACAAATTTATGGTGATCTTATAATAGAACTTCCATCTGATAATACAACGGGAATCGTTGTAAATGGTGATATTAATATTGGCAGTACAACCATTAACAAAACGGGTAATGAAGATTATGGCCACTTGATTACTGCAAATGATATTTATATTTCAAATTCCAACATCTCAATGTGTTCGGCTGGTTCTAATTTAATATGGTCGCATGGCGGAGGTATTGATATTTACAATTCTAACATATCCTTATCACTTACAGGGGATACTCCACATTATGCTATTTTTGCAGAATTAGGTTCTATTGAAATCTGTAAAAAATCAAATATTTCGATCTCCACTCCAATAAAAAATGCTGAGAAAGATGCCCAACTGCTTACTGCTACATATGGAATCAATATTGCAGGCATCGGAATAGACACAACCTTATCACCGAACGTCGAATCTATTGTCAATCCCGCAATATCCAATGAAAATGGAATCATTTGTGAAATATACAAATCGTATTTTTCTGATGACAATTTCGACTACTCTATCCGTTGTACAGACGGAACATTCCCCTGCTGTATTTATATCACTCCAACAGAATAATTCCCCCTTGCAAAACCTGCCGCAATATGGTACAATACTTCCAACCACTATCCGAAAAGGAGCACACTATGGGAAAAATCACATTCATGGGCGCGGGTTCCACCGTGTTCGCCAAAAATGTGCTGGGTGACGTGATGCTGACCCCTGCACTGCGGGATTTTGAAATTGCGCTGTATGACATCGACGGACAGCGGCTGGATGAATCCTACATCATGATCGAAGCGCTGAACAAGAACATCAACGAAGGCCGGGCGAAGGTTTCCAAGTATCTGGGCGTGGAAAACCGGAAGGATGCGCTCCGGGGGGCTGACTTTGTGGTGGACGCCATTCAGGTAGGTCTGTACGAGCCCTGCACCGTGACGGACTTTGAAGTGCCCAAGAAGTACGGCCTGCGGCAGACCATTGCGGACACCCTTGGCATCGGCGGGATCTTCCGTGCGCTGCGCACCATTCCTGTACTGGAAGACTTTGCCAATGATATGGCGGAAGTATGCCCCAATGCATGGTTCCTCAACTACACCAACCC
>JAFQGY010000124.1 GCA_017415325.1 Clostridia bacterium | reverse complement strand
TGGAGGGCCAAGATCGATTTTTACAGGAACCACAGCACAGGAGTGGAGCTTGTCCAGAATATCATAAATATATAAAGTATAAAGCGAAAGACAATAGGTCATGTGCTGGCTCTGACTCTGACTAAAAAAGATTAATTATGTCGATGTATATATGCTAAAAATAAATTCTCAAAAAATTTTACGGAAACACTTTTTCGAATAAATCGAACACTACAGTGAACATTCTACCCCCACCAATTCCTCCGCACATTTCCGGGCACTGGCATATCCGAAATACCGAACCAGAACCTTATATTCCCTTGCCGCATTGATAATGGCATAATAATTCCCATGGGATATCGCATTGGGCTGGATCCACACAATATCGGCATATCGGATCACTTCCGGCCGGGGCAGGATATCTCGGTCATAAAACCGTACTTCCGGCAGCATTGGCTTGATTGCTTTCCGCCATGTGTCGTGACCACCAAAGACACAGATCCTGCGGGTAGTCGTATAAGGGAAGGTGATCAAATCATCCGGTGCCGGTTCTTCTTCTGCGGACTGCATCTGGAATATGGTTTCCCGCAGGGCGATCAGTTCATCATGGTCTGCGGCTGCGGAAGATTCTGTGGTTTCAAGTTGTTTCTGCAGTTTCTGCTGTTCCCGTTCTGCGGCGGACAATGCCTGCTGCAGCATGGTGACCTTTTGCGTCAGCGCATCGATTTGTTTTTCAGCAGCAGCCAGTTTTTCTTCCGGTGTTAATTCAGAGGAAGGTTCTGTTATCTCTTTCAACTTATACAGAGAAGATACTTCCAGAAGTTCACCGAAATTTATATCCCGCAGTTGGGTGTGGTGGAACAGGTGGGTGATCATGGCAATCTCATGCGCCATGGTTTCCGGTAGACCGTATTCCTGCAATTCCTCCACCAGTTCTTCGGATATATTTCCCTTTCTTGGCGGGATAATATCGGCACAGGCATACAGGGCCTGACCATATGTAACCCGATCTGTAAAGGGATTTGTATCCGGCGTATCGGACCAGTAACCTTTGATTTCATGCATGGTGTAGTCCGCATCTGCATCTTTATCAATGATATGGCTTTCGATAAAGAGTGCTTCTGAACTGAATGGCAGCCGGGAGTTGGCATATGCCAGAACAGCGGCGGTCAGTGTATTCAGATGGGCCAGAGCATGACCCTGTTCACATAGAAGCAGATAAGCGGTGCACAGATCATACGGATCACCGGTACCGAAATCCAGCAGCAATTCGGCGGCCTGTCTGTCCTCCAGCACCTCCATGGCCATTTCAAGAGTATCGGTCATCAGTTCCGGCGCATGGGTGAGGAATGTCTCTGCGATCAGATCCTTCTCCGGAAAATCCGGTATGGGATCCGGTGAGAGAAAAGTACGGCCTCGTATTTGTTCGGACACAGTTTGTATCTGCTCGTCATACTCTCGGTCTGAACGGACGGAAAGTATCATGGCTCGCCGAAAAAAATCGAACAGGTTTGTTTCAAACAGCTGTGTCAGTTTCTTCACGGTAGATTTTTCGATCAGTTTCAGAATGGCGGAAAAGGCTTCGGCTTCTTTTCCATGCCGTTCTGTCAGCAGGTATATGGTTGACCAGACCTTGGTTTCTGAGTGAACCGTATCGTAAAAATATACCTCGAAGGTATCATCCATATTGGCAGGTGCGTCCGGCAACAGTTCCAGAAATGCTGTTTCTTTGGACGTATTCATAAAATAGTCCAGAAGCCAGACAGCCTGTGCCGCAATAAATACCGGCTCGTCTTCCCGAATCCATTCTCCCATCCGGAGACAGGGCGTTACAAGACTTTTCAGAAACAGATCCCGGACAGCATCGGGACTGTGATATAGTGAAAAATGTTTTACCATCACCGGCAGATATTCCTTTGCAGCTTTTTTCCGACGAGCAATTTCGGAAGAATTGACCTGTACTTCAGGATGTTTGTCGGCAAATTCTATATAGGCATCACTTTGCAGAAAGGAAAAAGTTTGATTAATCTCATCAATATCAGTCTTCGATAACTGGCTCTGCGGAGACTTTGTTTTTTGTTTTCCCATGATAGTACCTCATTTTGTGGTATAATAGGTATTATAGCACGGAATGAGGAGAAAAGTAAATATATTTCAACCACCATCAGCTTCTGTATCATTACAGAGGCTTTTTTGTTTATACTAAAATCATCGAAACAGGAGGATTTCAATGGCAGTTTACGCATATGTCCGTGTGTCCAGCACAGATCAGAACGAAGACCGGCAGATGATCGCCATGGAGCAGGCGGGTGTGCCGGAAGGAAATGTTTATATAGACAAGCAGTCCGGGAAGGATTTCAATAGACCGAATTATAAGCGGCTGATTAAGCGATTACGGGAAGGGGATATTCTGTACATTCTCAGTATTGACCGTTTGGGACGGAATTACGAAGAAATTCAGAACCAGTGGCGGATCATCACCAAAGAGAAAAAAGTGGATATTGTGGTGAGTGATATGCCGCTGCTGGATACCAGACGGGATAAAAATCTGCTGGGGACATTCATCAGTGATATGGTTCTGCAGCTTCTGTCCTTTGTGGCAGAAAACGAGAGGGAGAATATCCGTTCCCGACAGGCGGCTGGTATTGCAGCGGCAAAAGCAAAGGGAGTGAAATTCGGCAGACCGGTCAAAGAAGTATCGGATGAATTTGCCAGAGAGGTAGAATTGTGGGCAAAAAAAGAAATCTCCCTGGAGGAGATTCTTCAGAAATATGATATGTGCAGGGCAACATTTTACCGGCGGGTACGGGAGCTGGGACTGGTAAACCGGCGGAAGCGGTAAAGATGTCTCATAATGTCTACTTTTTGAGACAAAGGAAAAACATAGTTTACAGTCTGATTTCCATATGAGATTCCTACATAATCATAACATATCATAAAGGTTATTGTCAATGGGTTTGGTGAATTTGTAGGATAATGAAGTATATAAAAAAGTAGACTTTTATATATATGATCATTGACGTACCGGCTCAGATCATTATATACTGAATATAACATTATATAATGATCAGAGGTGGTGTAGCTGTGATAGATGTAATTGGTTTAATACAGACTTTGGAGAGTGAGGAAGAACGGGAATATTTTACGAAGTTGTATGATGAATATGCCGCCAGAGTGAAAAAGGCAGTGAAACGGTATATTTATAATGATTCCGATGCAGATGATGTGGTAGGACTCATTTTTGTGAAGATTATCGAAGATAAAGACAGTTTTGCGAATACAGACGATGTGATGGCTGCCCGTATAGTTTTTAGAAAAACAAAATCAATCTGTATAAATATTATCAGGAAAAAGAAGCTTTCCTGTATGTCCATTTCCGATATTGTAGAGGATGAGGAAGGGAATATTGAGGATTTGGAAATCCCAGATGATATAGATATTCCTGGAGAATTGGTGAATGCGGAGTCTGTTCAGAAGTTGCAGGAAGCAATCAAAAAATTACCGTTGGAACATCAGGATATCATTAAACTGAAATTTGAGGAAGAACTGACGAATGTACAGATTGCAGGAATCCTTGGAATGAATGCATCCACAGTGGGAACAATATTGAATCGGAGCATGACGAAACTACGGAAAATATTGGAGGAATACTATCATGACTAACGAAAATTCAAATTTTCAGATGCTCATGCGTCAGGCGGTTAGAAACTGTGTGGAAGAAGAATTTTTTGAATTCAGAACAGGTGATGTATCTGGCGTGACGGTTCATCCGAGAATCCGACGAAAGGTAAAAGCTGCAATTCGCCGGATGTATCTGCGTTCCTCGGTGGGATGGCAGATTCTGAAACGTAGTGTAGCAGCTTGTCTGGTGATTGTGACTGTAGCGTTTACTTCTGCTATGTGTATTCAGCCGGTACGTGCGGCATTCTGGAATGCGATTGTTACATGGTATGAAGATTTTATAGGTATTGTTTTTGAAAAAGAACCAGAGATAGAATATCCAAGTATTATTGAAAATCGGATTTTGCCTGAATTATCTGATGAGTGGAATGTAGAAGTTGTCAGTGAATTGGATTGGAGTGGATTGTATGTTATTACAGGCCCTAATAGTGAAAATATTAAATATAAGCAGAAAGTATATACTGGGACAGAGGCATGGTATGATGATACTGAATGTATAGTCGAAATGATTCAACTGAATGAAGCGGTGGAAGCATATTTATATAGTTACTCTCACGATGATACTATTACTATAACATGGCTTGATCAGTATGTTTTTTCAATTACTGGGGAAAATGTCACGAGTGAGCTTCTGGTTGAAATAGTAAAAACGATATATTAAGAATTATACGGTCTTGGTGACAATGGAATGTGGTTTTCCATTCCAGTCACGCAAGATCGTTTTTTATATTTTTTGAGATTTTTTTGAAAAAGATGAGACGGTTAACCGACAAAATTGAAATATAAAGTAGAAACGTAAATGTTTCTGAACAACAAATTCAAACAAATTCGAAAGGATATCTGTCATGAAAAAATTCGCTGCATTCTTGTTTGCAAGTATCTTAATGTTGTCCTGCTGTATTGTAACCAATGCTGCTTTGCCGGAAACAATAATGCCGTTATGGGATAACATCAGTAGCATGGAAACTGATATTTATTTTAGCGGAACCGATGGAACGGCAGAAGCTGATTTGTCAGGGAAGAGTGGTGTTACAGAGATTTCTGGTACCTTGACAGTGTATAGAAAAACCTTGTTAGGATGGCGGACTGTTGGATCGGATTCTGCCACTGTTGAGGATTGGATAATCGCACTTTCTGTGGATTTTACAGGGGAGATCGGAGTGGAATACAAAGCTGTATTTGATGTATCCGTTACCCGAAATGGCATAGTAGAAACGGAAACAAAAACAGTATATAGAACTTGCTGAATATGAAAGCATTCGCTAAATACATTTTACTGCTTGTAAGTATTTTGATTCTAGTTGGGTGTGAAAAAACATCTGTTTCTGAAAAGGTTGTTCCTGCTGAGAAGGTCCTGTTTTCATATTTTAGCACAAGGTATGCTGATGTTGATACAGATAATTTCTGGGAACGCCGTGATTCACTAAAACAGTTTTATTCGGAAGAGTACCTGGAAGTGATTGACTGGGCGTCAGAAGATGCGGCAATGCAGGAAACTTTCAATACCATGCAGGAACAGTCTATAGAAACCAAACTGGTAGAACTATATATTGTGGAAAACAACGACAATACATATACTTTATCAGCACAGGTGCTGTTTGAAGCAGATGATGATGAAAATTCACATTACAGAGATTATATTTTTGATGTAGTTGTTATAGAAGAAAACCGACAAATAAAGATTGACAATATCACAACTGCTTCGAATATTGCATCGGCCTATGTTTCTACCCACGAACATGAACATATTCATTGAGTGTATGTGAATTATGTTGATAAACCAAAGATTCTTATTCATAACAGATAGGAGGAAATGATATGAAGAAAAAGATTCTGGCTCTCGTCTTCGGGATGCTCATGGCAGTATCTTGTGTAACCGGTATCTCTGCAATGGATTGTCCTGATTGCGGTACTACCATGAATGACAGCTCCTGCGCTGCATATTATGGAAACTTCGAAGAATTCATGTATGTAGATGGGGATGGCCTGAAGGTGTACTACACGTGGGCATATACCGGAATGGAATGCCCGGATTGTGGCTGCACTGCAGTATCTGGTGAAGAAGAAGATCTTCATGTATGCTACAGAAAGCACAAACTGGGTTCCACCGCTCTGGATGTCTATTATGTATGCCCCTTCAATGGAACTGACGAACTGTAATATATCCAGTTTCTGATAACGCAAGAATCATGAGTATGTAAATGCTCAATGTAACTCTTGTGATAGCATAACAGTCATCGATAAATAAGTACCATTAGAATGATTATGAAAAGAATCCGAGGTTTTTGATAATATCACAAAGTCAACTATATGGTTGGCTTTGTGGTGTTTGTAGTGAGGAGAAATTTTTAAGTGAAATGTGTAACAAAAGGGGATGTTACGCATCATATATAAATGATATTGATCGAGGAGGAGATTTATGAAAAAGACAACGTTAATTATACTTATTACAGCTCTGCTGACTTCATGTACCATGAGACCGGCTGAACCAGTAGATATAAGTGAATCAGATGTACTACGGGAAAATGTAGATATAACGGAGACAGATCCACCGGAAACTCAGCCGCCAGAGACAGATCCACCGGAAACTCAGCCGTCAGAGACAGATCCGCCGGAAACTCAGCCGCCGGAGACAGATCCACCGGAAACTCAGCCGCCAGAGACAGATCCGCCGGAAACCCAGCCGCCAGAGACAGATCCACCGGAAACTCAGCCGCCGGAGACAGACCCTCCGGAAACCCTGCCGCCAGAGACAAATCCACCGGAAACCTTGCCGCTAGAGACAGACCCTCCGGAAACCCTGCCGCCAGAGACAAATCCGCCGGAAACTCAGCCGCCAGAGACAGACCCACCGGAAACCTTGCCGCCAGAGACAAATCCACCGGAAACATTACCACCGGAACCTGAACAGCTTCCATATTCTAATATTGAATATGATTATATCACTACAGATTACTTTATATATGCATTGGTAGATGATATAGCACTTGCCGTACAGGAATACATAGGCCCCCAGGGAATTATCGTAATGCAGCCGATATTGGAGGGGTATGATGTGACCGGGATTCTGCCGGATGCGTTTGCAGATGATGCCGGAGTACAGGTATGTGTGACGGATTCTGTAACATATGTTTCAGAGGATGCTTTCCCAGAGAATATTGGAGCGGTGTATTATGCAGACCCCACTTTGATGCCATCAGAAGTATGTTATGGGACAGAACCGATGTACTGGGACTGGGAAAGTATTGCTTTTGTACCCTGGAAAAACCGGAATACACACAAAGAACTGTTTCAGAGTGAACATGCCAAATCAGCTTCTGATCCGCTGCATCCTAACCGTATTGTTGCGACAGCTGCTACAACACAAATTTTCTGTGAGCGTTCACCTGAAGAAGATTTTACCTATACCATTGAAAATGGGGAGGTAACAGTAACCGGATATATCGGTACTTTTCCATATGTATCGGTTCCTTCATACATAGAAGACTACCCGGTTCGCAAGACAGGATTTAACAGTTTTGCAGATGAGGGAATCATCCATTTGCAGCTGCCGGGGACACTTACATATATTGATCATTTTACGGCCAATACAGCATACATCATGACAGTTCATATTCTGGATGGAGAAGATTATGTATGGGGAAAGTACCTGTTTTCAATTACATGGAATCATGTGCGTGTCCATAAGAACTGTACAGACGAGATGGATTTCGATGGGGTAAAACCGGAAAGATATAATCCAGGAAGTCATACTACAATTTTAAATCCGGAAGGTTCTTTTGAAAGAAACCGGTATCAACCTTCATTCTTCACGTATCCGGAGGAGTGATACTATGTGGAAGATTATTTGTGCCTGTTTCTGTATTATATTGTATTTATGCAGTTGTCATGGCAGTGAAAATGTGTCTGTGTACAGGATGGAGAACCTGCAACAGGAAGTTATTCCGGGATCGGAAGATATTGAGAAGGTATATCCATATGATGGATATATATATACAGTAGGTGACAAGATCAAAAGAACTCATGCCGTGACAGGTGAACAAACAGAGCTTACAGGTGCACCGGATGGTCTGGAATCAGTATCGGTTGGGCAATATGGAATCTGTGTAATCAACAGAGAACGAGTCTTTTTGTATACCGAAGATGGTATGGAACGGGGGGATTTTCCCTGGGTTATGCCATTAGAAGAATATTTACCTCAGAATACTGCTTTTTCGGTAACAGAAACAAAAGAAAGTATCTGGATTGCCTGTGGATTGATGAGGCCACTGTCAGAAACAGCTGATCGTTTTAGGATGGAATCGCAGTTGTTCCGGATGTCAAAAATTGATGGTACCTGTGCAAGGGTTCCTTGTGATGGTATAATGATCGGTCTCTCTCAGATGGTACCGGGAGAGGGAGAAACTGTCTATATAGTCACCTCAGACGGTGTGTGGTTCTGTGATGGAAAAAAAGTGGAGCAGTACATTACCTGTACACTGGAGCAGGGCTGTTATGTTCCTGAAACAGATACACTATATGCTATTACACTGAATAGCAACACAAGTTTGTCGATCATAGCGATACAGGGTGAAACCGGAGAAACAGAATCCATCCGGCAGATTTCCAAAGAAAAATATGCAGCTGCTGTGCAGGAGAAATCCGGTTTTTCGGACGGGAATTTTATCATTGGAGATATCTGGTATACCGGAACGGACATCCTTCTTTGGGATTCGTGGAACCATGTGCTTTCTGTTTATGACGATCTGCGACAGAACGGCGAGAACTTTTATGTGATGTATCCTGAATTTCAGAGAACAGACGGAAGTGTCAGCACACTTCGCTGGGGTTCTGTGGAAGAAACCATGATGCAGTTTGAAGAACGATATGAAATTGCCGTGCAGGGATCTGTTTTTCCCCGGGAAGAAATGGAAGACCGGGTACGGATGAAGCTGCTAGCAGGGGAAACGGATCTGGATGTAGTATATATGGATGATGCAGACAGAAGCAGCCTTTTTGCTGCCCTTCTGCAATACGATCTGTTTCTGCCGCTGGATGGGTATCCGGAAATAGAATCCGGCTGGACAGAGGTGCTGGACGGTGTACGGGATGCCATGACCTGGAATGGAAAACTGTACGGAATCCCGGTGCAGATCCGTGCGGATGGATATATTGTGACCGAAGCATATCGATCCGCCGGACTGCCGGAGATTCCAAAGCACTGGACACTGGACAACCTCTGGGAAATCTGTGCGGCTGCGGAATCGGTATGTGGAGGAGAAACCTATCTGATGCCCTGCCCTACAGAGACCATTGTCCGGACAATTCTGGAAACATCCGTCAGTAAAGGCAGTACGGATGAAACCATGCTCCGGTATCATCTGGATAAAATGATGTTCTATCTGGAAAAAGGAGTACTGGGATGGCCAAAGAAGGGACGAACTTTTTTGCTGGACACGGTATATGCTCCCGGAGACGGTATGAATGAACCGGAAGATACTGCCGGTTATACTGTATGTCAGCCCACATATACCGGACAGAATTATACGGAAATTACCACATTTCTGTTTGCCAATGGGAAAAGTGCACATCCGGAACTGGCGGCAGCTTATGCCGGGCTGTTGCTGGAAGAAGATAGTCTGTATGTACTGAGCACCTGTATGCTTGGCCGTGATCCGGACAGGTATTACTATTTAGACGGAGGAAATACCGGACTTTCCTATCTGCAGACAAAAAAGCCGGTTTCTGTAACCCATGCAGGACAGTATGTTATGCAGAACGTGACACCAGTACTGACGGGAAATTCTGTACCGTATCTTCTTTCCTATGGTGCAATACATGACATCGTACAGAACGCCATCACAAAGCCGCTGCGGAATGGGGAAGCCATAGATCTGGATGCAGTTGTGCAGACAATCTGCAAGGAAACACGGTACCGGTATCTGGAATAAGAGGAATATCATGAAAAACAAGTTTCTGTATATATGTACCATTCTGTTCCTGCTGGTTATGCTGATATTCACTTTCGGCGGTGCCGGACTGCGGGAGATGTTCTGTGCGGAAGCCGACTATAGTTCCCTTACAGATATACTGTCAGAGGATAAAAAATACATTGGCCAGACAGTGCCGATGGAATGCCTACAGGATGGCGGGTATGTGATCCTTCTGGAACCTACAGAATGGGAATATACAGTGGCAGTACATCAGCCTATATCTGAACAGGATATAGTTACAGATCAGAACGGTATAAAACGGATTACCCTGCAGTCATATGTTGGAAGAACATGGAAAGGGTGCGTAGTGTATGGACATTCTGAAATTCAGAATGGTGAAAAGGTGTGTCCGGGAAAGGAGAGGTTTTCATGAAGAGGCAGAAATACAAATGGAAATACAGGCCCCTTTTTCTGCTTCTGCCGTCTATGGCAGGTTTCGGGGTATTTTATGTCATACCTTTTTTCAGAAGTATATACTATGCTTTTGTGAATAATGCTTTCCGGCAGGAATTTGCGGGACTCCAGAATTTTCGTGAGATTTTCGGGAGCGAATATTTCCGGCTGGCTCTGAAAAATACCCTTCTGTTTACTGTCATATCGGTACCATGCAGCCTTTTTCTGGCCATTTTGATTGCCGCTGGACTGATGAGGATACATCCTGTTGCCGCTGCAGTGATTCAGAGTTCACTGTTCCTCCCCGTACTGTTGCCTTCTGCGGCGGTGGCTTTGTTCTGGAAAACATATCTGTTCTTTCTACCGCCGTTTGTCTCCCTGTTGGTATTCTACTTTTGGAAGTATATTGGTCTGTATGTAATGCTGGTATTATGCGGTATGGTATCCGTGGAGCGGGAGATTCTGGAAGCGGCTTCCATAGACGGGGCGGATGGATGGCGCAGATTGTGGCAGATTGAGGTGCCGTGTATCCGTTCTGCTGTATTTTTTGTCGGGGTTCTGTGTGTAGTCAACGCATTCAAGATCTACCGGGAATCATTCTTATTGTATGGGACATACCCGGATGAAAGCGTATACATGCTGCAGAACTACCTGAACAATCATTTTGATAAGCTGAATTATCAGTACATATCTGCCGCATCTGTCTGCTTTACGGGTATCCTTGCCGGGATCACTATATATGCGTTCACCAGAGAAAGGCAGGCAGACAGAAGATGAAAAAATGGGTATGCAGAGGTGTTTTGTATCTGTGGCTGGGAAGTATGCTGATTGTCCTGCTCTTCCCGGTGATCTGTACTGTGGCAGACGGTTTTATTCTGTACGGAGTGGAAGGATTTGCTGATTTTCTGTTATGGGATCCTACATGGCTCCGAGCTTTCTGGATCAGCATGGGGATTTCTATGGGTACGGCACTGGGATCTGCTCTAATTGCTGTCCCGGCGGCATATATATTTGCCAAGGTAAGATTCCGTGGACGGGAGATATTGTTTCTGGTGTATGTGATTGTCATGATGATGCCGTTTCAGGTAACACAGCTGCCGCATTATATGACAGCAAAGTCTTTTGGAATCTATGACACACCATGGGCACTGCTTCTTCCAGGAATCTTTGCACCGCTTTCCGTATTTCTGCTGACCCAGCTTGCCAGAGCCATCCCGGATGAAATGCTGGAAGCTGCCAGATTGGAAACAGGAAGTGTATGGAAGATATTATGGTATATTGTATGCCCCAACCTGCGAAGCGGTATTGTATGCATGATGGTACTGCAATTTACGGAGTACTGGGGTATGGCGGCGGAACCGCTTGTTCTGATGGAGACAAAAGAGATGTATCCATTGGCACTGAAATTGGCACAGACAGATGCAGGAATTCCAGCAGTAGCTGCGGCATCGTTCATTATGCTGATTCCGCCATGGCTGCTGTACGGATATTTCCGGGATGAGATCCGGGAAGGGATGAAAGGGTATCACCTTTGATAGGAGAAAAGAACATGAAAAAGCGTAAGATGTTTCATATTGTAATTCTTGTATGCAGCATTATGATGGTATTTTCGGGATGTGATCTGTCTGGAAATGAAGAGTCAGGAGAAGATACATACACATTGACCAATGTTTTTAATCCGACACCATATGATATTCCGAAAGGATATGTATATCAGGATTATGTTGGGAGTTCGGAGAATACCTTGTTTTTCTGTATAACAAAAACAGTATATGATAAAGAAACGCAGACATATACTGCCCGTGAAACTGCTATTTATTCTGTTAACACAGACACAGGAGAGGGAGAAATTATATCTGAATATCAGGGATATGCGGAAACCGCTGTTATTCATAATGAAGAAACTGTTCTCATGTTCCACGACTGGCAGGAAACGGATATCTACTGGATTGAAAAATGGCATAATCAAACCATGCTTTATAAATCCGGAAATGTCCTGGAACTTGCAGATACCGAAAAATTCTGTAGTCCGACACAGCTTACTGCTGATGATGCGGGGAATATCTACATAAACTGTGTAGGTCAGATTGTTGTGCTGGATACAACATTGACAGAAGCATATTATATCAGTGATGAGAATTATAGTTCTGTTTCCAGTGGTTCAAATGGAAATGTATGGGTTAGTTTTTTAGATGCCGGAACACAAAAGATGGTGATTGCGCCTATAGAACATGAAACAAAATCAATCGGTGAAATTGTGACTGTCAGCGGTGAAGGTACAATCAATGATATTTGGGCAGGAGATAAAACGTATGATCTGTATTATGTAAATGACAGTGCATATTATGGGTACCAGACGGACACAGGGGTATCCACCTGCCTTATGAATTATTATAATTCAAATCTGGAAACAGGGGCAGTAATCAAACCAATCCATGAAAATCAGGTAATCATGGAAGGAATAAAAAATGGTGCAGCAGTTCCGATTGTATATGATAAAGGAAATGATATTACGTATGACAGAGATGACATACTGACTATATATACCGTTGCTTTGAATACAAGATACCTTGATAGTACTGTACGGGCATATAGTCAAAGCAATCCGGAAAAGCGTCTGGTTGTTGTGAATTATCAGCATAATGAACTGGAATCCCATATGTATACAAGCGAAGACAGACTGGCGATGGATATTGAAACAGGGCTTGTAAAACCGGATATATATTGTGGTACGCCGGACGATGCACCTTTCAGATTGCTTTTGGAAAAAGATCGTTTTGTAGATCTGACTCCTTATATGACGGCTGATGATACTGTAAATTTTGATAATTTGTTTGGTATTGTTACAAACAGTTGTGTGAGCGATGGGAAAATTTTCGCACTTCCATGTGAGTTGAGATTTGCAACGCTGTATACGAGTAAAAAACATCTGATGGAAACTTATGAAAATGAATGGGAATATAACTGGGGTTTAGATGATATTTTTGATATCGATGCGAAGCTGAATGATGAACAGATGTTGTTTGCAGGGAGTACACAGACATATTTTCTGAATCAGTTATTCGGCGGAACCGGATATGGTTATAATAATTTTATAGATTGGGACACATATACCTGTTCTTTTGACAGTGAAAATTTCTACAAGTTGTTACGGTATATCAGAGAACTACCCATGGAGGCAGAGAGAATTTCTAATGATGCTGAATTGATTCGGAATGGCGATATTGTTATGACCATTGGCATTGGTAATACAACGGATATGAATAAATACATGGTAAGTGATATGTATTATCCAGATGGTGATATGGTTCGTATCGGCTATCCGACAAAGGATGGAAAAAATGGTACAATATTATCCCCATATACCAATATGATGATGATTACGGATTCCTGTAGTGATCCGGAAGCGGCATGGAAACTGGTAAAAACCTTTGTACAGGAAGGGATCAGTTCACTGAAAGGTTTTGTACCGGTACTGAAGGATCAGTTCATAGATGCTGTACCAGTAGCAGATGACGGAAAGGGATTTTTCCTGACTGTATCCGGGCAGGTATTAACATGTAAACTGGATAATATTGGTGCAGACGGTACATATAGAGGGAAGGCAGGACAGCTTGTAGAATTCACTGATGAGTTGATAGATACTACTTTTGACTTTCTTGATCATGTTGGAGAACCAATGGAGAGAGTGATTGTACCGGATGACATAATCAAGATTATTCAGGAAGAGATATCTATTTTTCTGAGTGGAACATATACAGAAGAAAAATGTGCGGAGATGATTCAGAGCAGAGTTGCTCTATATTTGAACGAAGTGCATTAACAGGTGGTATTGTATTATATAATACAGGAGGTGAATTAATCTTCTAATAGTAAAATTTATAGTTGATTTTTACAATGTGAAAAGATAAATCCGCAGTAAAGGAGGAACAACAATTTAAATAATCTGTTTGAAAAGATCACCTGTAAAGCATAAAATAATTTTTATTACATTTGAATTTCTCAACATAACAAAAATGAAAGGAAATTTTGTATGAAACACATTACAAAACAATATATCATTTGCAAACTATTAATTATCAGTCTTTTAATGTGTACATTTACCAGTCCTGCTTATGCTGAACCTATTATTGACGGTAATATTTCCGCTGATGATACTGTTGTTTATTATGACAAAGAACAACAGGAAATATTATCTAAAATCGATTATCTTGGACAGTTGAAAGCCAAAGCTGTTTCGCTCAAAGAATATCTTGAACTCGATCCTGAAAAAATCGATCTTTCAAAAAATAATGTATACGGAGCAATTCTTGGTGAGATTGATAATGTACGTGCTGAATTAATTTCTCTTGGGGCAAAACCAAGTACTGAAACTCTAGAAAATTTCAAATTTTCCGAACCAATCTCTGTACAAGGGATTCTAATAGATGATTTTGCAAGTTTTGAAAATACTTTTGAAGGTGCTTTTGATTTATGGGGTATTTCACAAACTGTGGAAGCATCATATGGTACATATGAAACATATGATATTGTAATACAGGATTATCCTGGTAATGCGATTTTGTCTACACATATTCGTCAAAATGGTGTTGCAGGGTATGATATATATGCTGAAAACTCTTCAGTATCAGATGTTGTGTACGGAGAAGTAGGAAGTATTATGTTTGAAAAAATTGCAGAACTTGTCGTAGATGAAATTCCTGGATTACGAACTATTTATAATGGAGCTCAAATCCTAGGTTCACTCCAGTCTGTATCCGCTGGAATTACTGCTAATGATGCCATTACTGGTGATGGGTTAGGACAATCTTATAGAATAAATTGTACTGCCACATCAACTGTTCACTTCATTTATGTAAGACCTATTGGTGTAAGTTCTTGGCAGCACACATATTCTGCAAACACTGTTTATTTAGATGAATGGCATAACTGGGCAATGACAATATCTATAGGTAATGGTAGAACAAAAACAAATACTGGTAGTAAAGATTATAGTACAAATCTTTATCCCAATAGATGGAGCTACAGATTAACAGATGCTATAACTGCATATCGAAATAACAGATCATTATATCATAATGTTTATGATGAATATACAGTGAATGTTGTTAAGGTCGATAATGGTTCAATAACTCGTGAAGCGTTTATCATCGATATTAAGTGTCCTATAACCTATAACGATCTTGTAAGATATGGTGTCCAATAATGGAGAAGGATTGTATCCTATACTACTTATAATAATTATAACAATTCTTCTCCTATTTGTTTTTTTATCTACTTATACAAGAAAAACATTTATAAAGCTTCATTCTCCGCATAATGTGAGATATATGAAAAAGTAATTTGGGAGTAGAACATATATCCAGACGATACTCTCAAGACTCTGAATAACATTACGATGCTTTCCTGTTATATGCAAAGTATTGGACAATATTTTTGTACTGGATTGATATTTATCTTAGAGAATGTATAATAGTTTATTGAGGGGGCAGTAATATCATTATGGGAATTTTAAGATCAATATCTTATATGAAAGCGTCTTGTTATTCTATCCGCCCGACGCCAGACGCAGTGCGGAACTATACGAATGAGGAGTATATGGACGAACAAAACACCGATATAAGATGGGTCAAATGCCCGTTATGCAACGCCAAAACAAAAATAAAACTCTATAAAGACACGGTGCTGCTCAACTTCCCACTGTATTGTCCGAAGTGCAAAAAGGAAATCCGCATCGATGTCGTACAATTTAAGATGGTACAAAGCAAAGAGCCAGACGCATAAAGCGCAGAGCCTGCTTCCCCTGAGGTTAGGAGAGGCAGGCTCTTTCTGTTTTTACTCTTTTTCCGGTTCCTGTTTACGCAGAACTGTCAATACAGAAACAATGATAGGCAGCAGTGCCTCTGCTTCCGTTTCCGTACAATCTGCTATGTACTGCTGGAGTTCAGCCATCGCCGGAGAGGGATTAACAAGCTCCGGATAAAAAATTTCCCGTGGGTCCAGATGCAGTGTCCGGATCAGTGGGTACAGGATTTCCAGTTTGGGATTGCCCTTGTAGTTTTCGATGTTCAGGATGGTACGGCTATCCATATTGGCCTGTGCTGCCACTTCCCCCTGGGTCAGATTCAGTTTCCCACGGGCCCGTCTCACAGCATCGCCCAAAGACTGTGCATATTCTGACATTGCAATTCACCTCACGTATATTCTACAATACATTTTCGCTTTTGTGAATCCACGGAGATTCATCACTTTGATGTACTGTAATACACATTACATACCATTCTGAATGTGTATTGCAATACATATATTTCCACGCAATACGTTCGTCTATTGGGAAAATAGATGGGCGTATTTTGTTTATCTGACAAGCACCCGTATCACTGCCGAAGTCCGCCGCCTCTGTTTTGATTTACCCAACCACAAATCAAAACGGAGGAGAAATAAATGGCATTTTATTATGCGCAAGAAAAAGCAAAGTTTGATGCTGCATGGCAAAAAACAGCAGCGTGGTACCGACGGGAAGGAATGAGCGAAGAAGCGATCCGGATTCTGTATGATGATGCATGGGAAGAATTTAAGGCAAACAGGAATTACATCTTGCATACGCAGGAATTGCCGGATGAACAGCGAACCAATATACTGTATTGTCTTTCTATGACAGTCACATTTTCAGAAGATAATTTTACCGAACGATATGCCTGGATCGAAACGATTGATAATCCTGAACTGGTGCATAAATTACGTAGGCTTGATACCCATTCACTGGAAATGTTGACACTTATATCGCAGGATGGTCTGACACAGGAAGAAGCTGCACAGCGGATGATGGTGCCATATCGTACATTTAAGTATCAATGGAAGCGTTTGAAAAAGTACCTGCAGAATTTGTGAAAATATCGTTCTCACAATATTTCTGCATCATAAATTCGATCAGCTGATTTAAGAGAGCATAATATAAACAGTTATGGCCGGTGTGATTGATCTGCATCGGTCATAACTGTTTTTGGCTTCCATCAAAAATAGAAGATATCGATTACAATGTACCGAAATATATTCTGCCAGATATGAGACAGATTCTGTAGAAAATTGAAATATATAGTATAGGTTATACGGAAGCAGAGATATAGATTTTTGATACTTTATATATGAGGATTATCCATTTCCATTCTCTTTCAGACTATCCAAGATTTTATATAGTACTTTTGGTAGTGGTACACCGCAAGCACCTACATTTTCAAGGATACTGAGACTTTCATTTGCTATGTAGTAGCTGACTACCATAATCCGGATGAATACATTGTCCGGAGATATAATGGAATCCAGAACTGTTCCCAGTGCAACCATAAACAGAATGAACAGTTTTTTGATTCCCCCTCGGAACATACTGGACGAACTGAGTCCGCCGCTTTCACTTTTGTTTGAACGCATCAGTATTGCTTTGATTATTCCTGTTAATATATCTAATATAATTACAGTAATCAGAGCAGCAAGCCAGGCATCCCAACCGCCAAGAAAGTTCACGATGACACTGGATATCAGACATACCAGATATTTGAATTTATCTTCCATTTTTCACCTCTGCTTCTCCATTAAATACTGAATTTGCATTTATATGCATATAATAGATACGATTCATTTGGTGAATTACAAATTTTTGAGACGAAATTTAATCAGAACCGTATTATATAGTAGAGAGTTATATGCTTGTCGCGTATGTGTATAAAACATGTCTATAATCGAACACTGCTAACACCGGATATGGCAATAGCAGAAATTTGATTTTACATCCAGTGGGGACTTCCCTGTATTTATACACGATTCAGAGTCTACTTCTTCATGTACTTATTATAGAGCAAGTTTTCTTGAAAAAGTAAACCCTAAGATTTGATTTTTTACTGCATTTACTTTTGGGATCAAAATCACTCCTTAACAGTCAGGGGTGATTTTGATGAAAAATATCGCAGAAAAAATCAGACTGGCACAAACAGGAAATGATGAAGCAATGGTTGAAATCCTGGATATATGTAATCCACTGATCCGAAAGTACACACGGTTGTTAAATTATGATGAAGACTGCAGGAGTGAACTCATACTGAAAGTAATATCACTTGTAAAGAATGAAATCAAACTGGAGAAAATACAGAATCCGAACGATGGTGTAATGATCAACTATTTTAGCAAAGCACTCCATAATCAATACATAGCATTGTCAATTGGCAAATGTCATATTCGGGATCATGAAGCTGGATATGAACAGGATACATTTTTGGATATTGTAGATAGTATTCCGCAGAAGGATGGCGAAATGGAAGAAAGTATATTGTATGAAACGATGCGAAAGACTCTGACCGAAAGAGAAAGCCTTTGTGTACAGCGGATTGTGCTGGAAGGATGGACAGCAGAAGCGGTTGCAGAAGAACTTGGAATCACGAAACAAGCTGTGAATCAATGTAAAAAACGTGCGCTTGACAAGTTGAAAACTGTTTTCAATTAATAATGAGTTATTGTTCATATGGTAATTACAGATATTTACGTACTATAATCTTACATCTATTGGTGCAAAACTGAATAAAGAAACTCTTTAAACACAACGAAGATACGGAACTTTTCTTCCGTGTTTTCGTCATATAAAGTAAAACCTGTGAGGTGAACGTATGAAAAAGACGATTGCTATACTTTGCCTGCTGCTGTGCTGTCTTGCCGGGTGCAGAACAGAAACTCCTGAACAGCCGCCGGAAACTTTATGGGCAACACAGGAAACGGAAACTGCAGTACCGGTTCCGAGCAAAAATAATGTTCCTCTGAAAACAGCAGATCAGGTGGAAGTGCCTGTATCAGAATTCGATGTTTTTGTACTGCGGGAGATCCAGCCATACGATCCGGAGCAGGAGAGCTTGGATGATATGCGATATTTGATTCCATTGCCGTCCGGAAACTGGATGTGTGCAGAAACAGATTCTGTTGTATACGATAAAAATATGGATTATCAATATATCCCAAAAATGTATGGATATATTGATAAAGGCGGATATTTTAAGCTCCCATATGATCCATATGGCAGAGATCAATGGTATCAGACACTGATTCTGGAAATGACAGATGGGACTAGTATCTGTAAACTGGATAAAAGGGCTGAGGGGTATGGAACATTTATCAATGGTGTGAAAGTGAATGATGACTACATAAGGATTGTACCGGAAATCGGTGAAATGATTTATGAGGATTATTATATTGGTGCCAAGGTTGGTTGTGCGTATCTGACACAGGCAGCAACCTGTGGACTTTGGGACGCACATACAGTGAAATATGCATTGTATCATGAATATGAAAAGCTGACAGAAGCTAAATATCTGGAAATGTATCGTACTGAGGATGCCTTTGTGGCGGTATACAAAACCAAAGAGGAACAGTTTATGACCGATATTCTGGATGATAACGGTGAGATTCTGCGGGCGGAAGAAGGGGATACAAGCGGACAGTATCCGAAAATCCCTTATGTGACATATAAACCTTACGAGGTATGTCAGGATGCGGAAACAGGACTTTACTATTATACGAAGGAAGACGGACAGCCGCTATGCGAGCCGATATTTACCTACTGCACAAGAATCAGTGAAGCCGGTACTGCCATTGTAAAGTATGAAGAAAAACTGTGCGTACTGGAATTGAAAGCAGTAGAAGTGGGACAAATTACAGATGCTTCTGTGTCTATTTCGGGTGAAACGGATGTAGAATGGTTACAACTTCCATCAGGTACTACAGACACAACGAATACAGATCATGCTGTAGAAATCAGTTACGCCGATTGGGCAGAAAAGTATGTGATCGAGGAAACCTTTGCGGACTTACCGGAGCAGTATCGGGTCACATTTGATGATCTTGAACTGATCGTTGAAGGAAATCTTCAGGAGTATTCCTATCTATTAAAGAAGATTTATTGTGGAAATCAGGTGTATACGGTGCCGGATGAGATATATCTGGCACAGGGGTGGGTTCTTTATGAAAGAACAGATGAATTCACCTGTATCGGTTTTCTCTCTCCAAGCGGTTCATACGGAAAAGAAATTCAGACATACTGGATCGTTACAGATTATGAGAATGTCTGGATCCATATAGGAAATCCTTTTACAGACGGAT
>JAFQGY010000123.1 GCA_017415325.1 Clostridia bacterium | reverse complement strand
CTCAGATGACTCTTCGTCTCTGGAATATTTTGTTTTCAAACACACATCATAGTATGCCGGCAACACATCATGATACGAACGATAATTCAAAATTTCCAACAGATATCCGGTCATATCTGTATCCCTGTTTGTTGCCGGAACCACATAGGGAAAATAATAACAAACCCGGGTATGATAGGAATTCTGCTCCTCATTTGCCTTCGGGTACGGCAAAACACCGAAATCCGTTTCCATATCACGCATAGATTCCATATAAAAGAAGGACATATCAATAAACAGACTGCGGTTCTCCTGGAAAATATTCCGGCATTCTATTGGAATATCCATATTGTCTCCGGTTGTCATATATACTGTATTGCTGTCATGTGCCAAAGCCATGATATTTTCAAACACGGTAACAAACTGTTCTTCCATCATGCTGATATACGGCGTATCCTCTGCATCCTTGGAAATAGAAGTCACACCATTTCCGATCCAGAAACCGGGTGCTACCATCTTTGGATGTGCCGTATATCCCCAGTTGTCAGCTTCATCCATAGTACCATCACCATTACTGTCAAAGGAAGCTGTTTCCATCATAACTGTCATAGTATCCATCGTCCATTTTCCGTCCAGCACAGTATCGTACAAAGACGGCAGTGCAAACTGCTGCGTAAGAGATTTGTTAAACAACAAACAGAAGGTCAGATCATAAATATCCAGATTGAACGCTCCTTCTGCAATATACTGCACACCACCAATGGATAGAGAGTCATTGATATTGGCATCCCAATACCCTTTTTTCAGATCCAGATTCGGCAGTTCATCAAATGGAATCAGTAAATCTTCTTTCCACCAAGACAATGCATCCGGACAGGTCAGCATGACGATCGCCCAACTTTCATCTCCGGCAATCACACTGCTTTTCAGAGTTCCCGGTGATCTGTAATCATATAAATATTCCTGCAGATCCACTCCATATGTTTCTTCAATTACAACATTCCTCCTGATAAGAGCATCATTGAGACTTTCTCCTGTCTCTTCTTCCGGTACAATCGAATGGTGAATATTTGGATTGTCATTTACCGCCATAACAAATGATGCTCCATCAAAACTCCGTACAGGCAAATCCGTTTCATATTTGGGATCCACTGTTATCTCAGGGGCTGCCGTCTCTGTTTCTGTATCCGGATCCACCATTGTAACCTCCACATTGGTTCCACAGGATGCCAGCAATATGGAGAATAGAATAATTGCGAATCGTGAATAAATGGATTTCATCATATTCTCTCCGTTTCATAAGGTGTCTTTATTTCTTCTCTGCGCAGAAACAAAACAGTTCTGTTCAGTAACCATTTTCACATCATATCAAATGTTTATTGACACTTCTGGTGCAAATATGATATACTATAACAGCAGCTTCCTGTTTTATCATGACTATTATACCATACACTCTATACCCTGTAAACCATTCAATACACAGATAAGGTGGATTTTTTTCAGATGTTTGCACTTCAGTTCCCTATTCATACCCCACTTACATTTGCCTCAGCCGGTCTATTTGTTGCCTCGGATCACCCGCTCCATCCTACCAGAGTTCTCGATACAGCAGTGCTTCTGCTGGGGATCACGGGAGTTTATCCAATCATGCAGGACGGCCGTGAATACCATCTGGAACCAAACACTTTCATGCTCCTGTTTCCGCAGCATATTCATGGAGGTACCTATCCCGCTTCTGATAAACAATCCCATTTCTGGTGTCATTTTTATCTGCCGATGCAGATGATCTGTACCTCCAACACTGCAGTAACCTGTTCCGATACAGAATATGTCCTGCCGGAATTTGGTTATATCCAAAAGGCAGAAAAATTCCGTCTGCTGTTCCGACAGTTAATTGATGCTTCTCAGAACAAGTATCCTTCACCAGCCTCCCGCGAGTATATCTGTAATGCCTATACAACGATCATTATCCATGAACTCTGCCAGGAATGGATGCGACAAAATGGGAATACGGCGCCTTCCGGTATTACTTCATCCGGAATCGTAGAAAAGGTGCGTGAGTATATAAGACTGCATGCCTGTACAGAAAAGATTAGTATCGCAGAATTGGCAGCCCGGCATCATTATCATGCAGGTTATCTGAGCGAGATATTCCATAAAGAAACAGGCATGACGATCATTTCCTGTATTCAGAACATTCGCATTGAAGAAGCAAAAAAGCTCCTGCTTACAACCGATGCTCATGTGGATACTATTGCTCATTTATCCGGGTTTGGTGATCCCAAGTATTTTATGAAGGTATTTAAAAAGCATACCAATGTAACGCCAACAGAATACAGGTATGCATATTATCATATCCACGAAAACAATCATTAGTGTTCCTGTCAATCACAATTCCCCCATTCCCCCGGCATATTGCGCCTGTGTCCCACATAGAATGAAGCAAAACAAAATCCAGAGGACAATGGAAAGGACGCAATATTTATGGAAAAAAATCATCCGTATCTCCCGGAAGGAGCGCTTACCATACCCCACCTGATTCCCTGCACCGATACAGCCGAGGCCATTTCGGAAAACCGTTTTTATACCGGCAGTCTCCGGGGACTGGAAAGTGCCTGCAGTCAGGGACGGGTCGTGGAAGGTACGGCAGTTCTGTGCGACTGTCAGACCATGAGTCTCACGGTGGATTTCAGCGGCGGGATCCGCGGGAAAATAGACAGGGACGAAGTCTGCTACCAGCCCAGCGGTTCTCCGGTCAAGGATATTGCCATCATCACCCGGGTAGGCAAGCCTGTACAGTGCCGCATCCTGGGTTTTACCCGCAGTGAAAACGGAGAGGTCATTGCCCGTCTGTCCCGCCGGGAAGCCCAGAAGGAATGCCACCGGCGGTATCTGTCCTGCCTGACCCCGGGAGACATCATCCCCGCACGGATCACCCATATGGAATCCTTCGGTGCATTCATGGACATCGGCTGCGGTATGATTTCTCTGGCCACGGTGGACTGCCTCTCGGTTTCCCGGATCTCCCATCCACGGGACCGTTTTTCCGTGGGCGAATGCATCCTGGCTGTGGTAAAGCAGAACGACCCTGTCACCGGCCGGATCTACATGAGTACCCGGGAACTGCTGGGTACATGGGAAGAAAACGCCGCCGGATTCACCACCGCCCAGACCGTCACCGGCATCGTCCGTTCCACCGAAGACTACGGCGTGTTCGTGGAGCTGACACCCAATCTGGCGGGACTGGCGGAACCCCGGGGAGACTGCCGGCCGGGGGATGGATGTGCGGTGTACATCAAGAGCATTCTGCCGGAACGGATGAAAATCAAGCTGGTGATGATCGACCTGTGCGACCCGCCCCAGCGCACCGATCTGCGGTATTTTCTCCCGCCCGACGTCCGGCATATGGATCGCTGGCAGTACTCTCCCGGCAGATGCGACCGGGTTATCGAAACGGTATTTGCGGATATGGAACTGCAGGTACAGGGATAAAATGAGAAAGAGCGCTCTTGTCAGACGGCAGGAACGCTCTTGTTTTCGTTTACGGCTGGTTCACCACACCCATGAACAGCACCACGCCGTCTGTTCCGGTGATGGCAAAGACAAAGGGTCTGTCCAGAATGAAATCCATTTCTTCCTGCGGCGGTCTGGCGGCTCCCATCATCATCATGGCTGTAAAGGCAGCGGCAGTAACCCCTTCTTCGTCAATGGCCACCCGTACGGCATGCTTCACCTGACTGATGGCCGCAGGAAGATCGGTCAGGGGCGAAAAATCGGCTTCCGCCATATCGAACACATCGGTCACACCCAGCGTCTGCAGTCCGTTTATCAGATCCGCATCGGAGGAAATGTCGAATTTCGGGATATACTGATTGACCCGCAGGGTTTTCTGGTCTTCACATTCGTATGTGGGATCCAGCAGATTGTACAGGCTGTCGTCCGTCAGTACCGTATCCGTGCTCACCCCTTCGTCCGGCAGAACAAACCACATCTGTCCGCCTTCCTCCAACCGTCTGGCAACGGCACTGAAGTTTTCGCTCCAGTAGTAGGTACCGTATACATCGGTCTGGTGCATGAAGGTATGGGTTACGTCACCGGCAGGAGTGTGGAAGATTCGTTCTGTGTTGTTTTCTTCCTGGAATTCCTTATCCCATTTTGCCTGATAATACACCGTCGTGGCCAGCGCCAGAATGGTCTCCGGAGTCATGGCCAGATTTCCGGCCGCTTCTTCCAGCAATCCTCCGGTCTGTTCGTTGATCCATTCCCGCAGCATGGCATCGTACGCCGGATCCCCCATCTGTCCCTGAAATGCAGAAGCATGGTAGACATTCGCCAGTTTTTCCAGCGGTTCCGGCTTGTAGGACAGATCCTCATCCAGCCACAGAGAGGAGGCAAGCACGCTGGTCAGCGCACCGTCTCTGGAATAATTGGCGTTCCACAGGCTCCCTGCACGATTCCGCAGGGTTTCCATGGAATCCGCCTGCAGCAGGTTCAGCAGCTGTTCTCTGCTTTCCCCGTCTGTCACTTCCGTCAGCATCCCCAGCGCCAAATACACATTCAGGGGAGAGACGGCGGCATTTTTGTCGGTACCGGTCAGAAACGCTTCTGCGGTAAGGCGGGTGAATACGGCAGTCCCGTCCGTATATCCTTCCGGCTGATTCCGCAGTGCCTGTCTGTCATTCCGCCATGCATCATATACGGCAGAAAAACCTTCATCGTCAAACACACCGCTGACCGGATCGATAAACTCCTGTTCATTGGGATAGGCAGCCATTTCCGGGTACACTGCGGCTGTGATCTGTGACGGAGCCATCGATGCTCCGCAGCCGGTAAATCCCAGCAGGCAGGCGGTCAGGAACGCGGGAATTCTCAGGAATCGTTTCGGCATAGGATACTCCTTTCCATTGGTGAATATTACTGAATTTATATCTATATTTTAGCATATCAATACAAAACTGTCAATACACAACTTGACATTCCAATGGGTATGTGTTACAATACCATTTAGAAAATCAAGTTAAAAATATCAGGAGATACCATTATGAAATCTGTAAAAAATGCATTTCTTCTTCTGCTTGCCGCTCTGCTGATTTCCTCCACCATGACCGCCTGCGGAGATACCACCACCGCCGAAACCAATGCCGGTGACACCACCGCTGCGGATACCGTGCCTGCGGAAACCGAACCGGAAAAGCTCCTGCCCGATCTGCCGGACGCCGATTATGAAGGCTATACCTTTACCATCCTCACCAGAGGCCAGTTCAACTCCCACTGGTGCAGCAAGGACGCCTATGCGGAAGAACTGTCCGGAGAGCCCATCAACGACGCCGTATACAACCGAAACCTGAACGTCGGGGAAAAGTACAATTTCACCATCGCAGAAGCCATCGGGGATTCCGAAGACCCTTCCTCCTTCGTGACCAAGGCAGTGCAGGCCGGGGACGACATCTATGACATGCTGATGATCGGCGGTTCCGCATCCGGGAATCTGGCTACCCAGAAAATGCTGCTGCCCCTGGACGAAATGCCCCATATGGATCTGGAAAAGCCCTGGTACGACCAGAGTGCCAATGCATCCCTGTCCATCGGCCACAAGCTG
>JAFQGY010000122.1 GCA_017415325.1 Clostridia bacterium | reverse complement strand
CCACCGTCACATGGGATACATTGGATTCAAAAACCCCCACCGTGTCGGCACCATGGATCCCGAACAGCGACAGACTGCACAGCCCGGGATCACTGCCGGAGAGCATCATCGGTTCCGTGATAGGCAGGTACTCTGCCCGCGGCTGGGCATTCGGATCCTGTACCGGGATTTCCACACGAATGGCACTGTACAGCAGACAGGCAGAAGCATACGCCCTCACATCCTCGACTTCCAGTGTAAATGTGAAATTCTTGGACACCCGCATCCTGGCCAGCTCCACGGCAGAGTCCAGATTATACCGATCCCACAGGGGAACAGCCATCAGAACCACATCCGCATCGCTGTAGTCAATCGTTGCCTGACGGGTCAGCTTGCCGCTCCAGATCACCTGACCATCCCGCACCGCAGCCTCTGTCAGACTGCCCAGTTCTCCTGCAGTCCAGTCTTTCCGCAGGGTCTCCATCGGAATCCATTCCACGCCGGTTACTGCAAACGCTGCGGCAGAGGTACTTTTTACACCCTGAAAACTCAGTCGGTATGCATCCGGCAAGGTCCCGGTACTGCGGTAGGAACCGACCGTCAGTCCCTCCTTATGGGCATCGGAAGGCATTTCCGGAACAGGCACCGGGAAGTAATAGGTATGTGTTCCTTCCTGTACCGTCAGCGAAGGAGACTGCAGCCATATTTCCTCATCATATGCAGCGCCCATGGAAAGGGAACCGCCCTCCGCCGTACCGGTAACTGTAGCCGCCAGATACCAGCCGTATACCTCTCCGGTGTACTGCGGCAGAAGCAGATCCGCCGTCATATTGACAGCACCGCCTTCGTCCGGGTACAACCGGATCCGGCTGGATTCTGCCGCAGCTTCCCCGAGAGAAGCATCCACGGAAAGCGCCGAAAATCTGTTTACAAATCCGCAGTCCGCATCCGAGGCACACAGGGACGTCAGCCGGATCTGTTCCGGTTCCGCATCCCCATACTCCAGCCGGACGGCAATGCTGTCCACATCCTTCCGGATCGCCGCAGAAGGGAGATCACTGTAAATTATATACCAGCGTCCTCCGTCCACATATACCGTCCCGGTGCAGACATTGCTGCCGCAGGTTACAGTGGTAGTGACTTCAATCTGTGCATCCTTGCCGACAGGGGCAATATAGAGTCCGTATGCCACGGCAGATGAATCCCGCAGAGAAACGGAATCCAGATACCGGAACTCCAGATATCCATCCATGAACCGGATATCCTCCGCAAACAGCATCCCCATCTGCTCACTGTTCCCTTTCCAGATCCGGGATGTGTCGCCGCCGAATTCCCAGTGTCCGGAAAAATCATCCAGCGGCTCCGGTAGGTACCGGTTCAGATCCCCGGACTCCGCCAGCGTCACCGCATAGGCATTCTGAAACGGCAGAGCGGCTCCTGCAGTCACAGTCAGGAAAGACAGCAGGCACAGACACAAAACCGCAAGCCAAAGCCCCGGCCACATACGACTGCGCATCTGTTCCACCATCCTTTCCTGTACATATCACAATGCTTTTTTTCCGTTTATCCCTTATCACCGTCACCGCGGTTCTGGCGTTTGCGGGTGGCAATCTGGATAATGCCGATGAGGAAAATCACCCCGAACACCACCGCCGCCGCAATCCCGGCATTTCCGTCACTTTCCGGAAAAACCACTTCCGCAGTCTCCGGCACCGGATTGTATCCGCCCGCCCCCACCGGAAACGCAGCCAGAAACAGCCCGGCAGCAGTCCAATACAGTTTTCTCATATTTCTTACTTCTGATTTCTGATCTCTTATATTTCTCACACCAGCAGTTCGCAGACCAGATCCCGGCCGGCCTCAGTGCGGTAGGTGTGATCCCTGCCGTGTACCCGTACCGTCACAGACCCGCCCTTGGCAGAGTGCAGTGTGAAGCGTACCACCCGTCTGTTCTTCCAGATCATATCCACTCTGTAGCCGCCTCTGGCACAAAGTCCGGTGACCTTCCCGGATGCCCATGCAGGGTCGGAAGGCAGGGCAGGCAGCAGCACGATCTTTCCGTCATGGCTGGCCAGCAGCATTTCCGCAATCCCATTGGCACCGCCGAAGTTGCCGTCGATCTGGAACGGGGGATGGTTGTCAAACATATTGGGCAGAGTGCATTTTGCCAGCAGGGCGTTCAGGTTTTCGAGACACTTGTCCCCCTGTCCCAGTCTGGCGTAGAAATTCACGATCCATGCCCGGCTCCAGCCTGTATGACCGCCGCCGGAAGACAGTCTTCTTTCCAGCGTAACCCCGGCAGCCTTCAGCAGATCCGGTGTGCTTTCGGTGATCTGGGAGGACGGATGCAGGGCGTACAGGTGAGAAACATGTCTGTGTCCCGGTTCGGATTCGTCGAAATCTTCGCTCCATTCCATAATCTGACCGTGCTTGCCGATCCGGATGGGGGGCAGCTTTTCGCAGGTCATCCGCAGCTTTTCCTGCAGTTCGGGATCCTGTCCCAGAATTTCCAGTGCATCGGCGGTCTGGGTGAACAGGTCACGGATGATTTCGTTGTCCATGGTAGGCCCTGCACAGATAGAGCAGACCTTACCGGTAACGGGATCAAAGAAATGGTTTTCGGGGGAGTTGGAAGGACAGGTCACAAGACACCCGGTTCTGGGGTCTTCCACCAGGAAATCCAGGAAGAACTTTGCGGCCCCGGTCATCACATCAATATATTCTTCCAGCACCGCTTTGTCCCCGGAGAAGGCATAACGATCCCAGATGTGGGTACAGCACCATGCCCCGGCGGCCATGAAGGAACCCCAGGAAGCGTTCTGCCCGGGAGAGGTAAAGCCCCAGGGAGTGGTGCTGGTATGGGCACACCATCCGTCGGCACCGTACTGGATCTTTGCGGTTCTGGCACCATGTTCGGACAGGAAGCGGATATAGTCAAAGTGAGCTTTGTTCAGTTCCCCCATCCCGCAGGTTTCGGAGAGCCAGTAGTTCATCTGCAGGTTGATGTTGATATGGTAGTCACCGCTCCAGGGGGTATCGTATGTATCCGCCCAGACGCCCTGCAGGTTGGCAGGCATACGGCAGTTATAGGAAGAGGACACCAGCAGATACCGACCGAAGGCAAAATAGGTGATGAGCAGTCCCGTGTCGGAGGCCCCTTCCTGCATTCTGCGGATCCGTTCATCCGTAGGCACGGATTTCATGGCAGGATCCTTTCCGTCCAGATCCAGCTGTACCCGGTTCATGAACCCGGCAAGAATATGGGCGGATTCGGAGAACATGTCTTCCACATCGGATGCATTGCGGACAGGATTTTTCACCAGCTTGTCAAGGCAGGCCGAATAGGGCACGGCAGGATCCCGGCACAGTTCCACCCCCACATCCGGCTTCGGCGGTTCATAGGTGGTTTCGGTATCCAGCACGATGGCAAGGGCAGTCACATCCTTCGCAATCATGGTAGTGCCGTCCAGCGCAACAGTACCGCCTTCGGGATACAGCTTTGCCACGGTTGCATAGGCCAGACCGTCCCCGTCTTCGGGATGTTCCGGGAAAGTACCCATCAGGGAGATGGTGCGCATGGGCAGGTTGGCGGCAGCGGCAGCCCGTTCTCTGGTCAGGCGGCAGGCGGCGGTAAAGGGCTTTTCACTGGTATAGTAGCACACGGTCACCCCGGCGGCAAAGGAGGAGAACACATATCCCTTCACAGGTGTGCCGTCCACGGTGAATCTGGTGGAAGCAAGCCCGCTGACCAGATCCAGATTCCGGCTGTAGTCAGCAATTTCTTCTCCGGCATAGGTGAAGTCGATGTGCAGTTCCCCGGCGGTCTGATAGCTTCCGTAGGGGCCCATGTCCCCTCTGGCAGCGGAACCCTTGCCCCGGCAGATCATATAGGTATTGGTCAGCTCTTCGCCCTTCACGTAGTCCCCGGCGAAAATAGCCTTCCGGATTTCTTCCAGCATGGGAGCGCACTCCGGATTGTCTGCTTCCGGCTCATATTTCCCGCTCCACAGGGTTTCTTCGTTCAGCTGAATGGTTTCGTGTACAGGGTCACCGTATACCACAGCGCCCAGTCTGCCGTTCCCGATGGGCAGCCCTTCCAGCCATGTTGCTGCAGGTGCTTTATAGAACAGTTCCATAGTGCTTTTGCTCCTTTTTCTGTTTTTTCAGCAGAATATATTCTTTAATATCCTACCACATTTCCCACCAAAATGCAATACACGAATTGGGCACATTCCGTGATATTTATGTGAACACGGCGCCGGGAACCATCGTTTTTCCGGAAACAGACGGATTTCCCGCCATCCCTCTTGATTTTCCCGCTTCTTTCTGCTATGATGTATATATCTTCTAGTTTATAAAAATACCGAGGTGTCATTTATGCAGTCTATCTGGGCAAAAGGGCTTCTGGACGCCCGCAACATCACCCTGACCTTCCAGTACACACTGACCCCCGCAGAGGGAACAAAACTCTCTCTGTCCGCATCCAACCTGTACCGTCTTTTCGTGGGCGGCAAGCTCATCGGTTACGGCCCTGCAAGAGCGGCGCACGGCTATTCCCGTCTGGACGAATACGATCTTTCTCTCTGGGCCGGTCAGTCCGTAACCCTCTCCGTTGACGTGCATTCCGCCAATGTCAACAGCTTCTACGTGGTGGAAGAACATCCCTTCTTCGCCGCTGAAATCACCGAAAACGGCGCTGTGATCGCTTCCGCCGCCGACTTCACCGCCTACCGGATGACCGAACGGGTGCAGAAGGTGCGCCGTTTCAGCTTCCAGAGAACCTTCACCGAAATCTATCACCTGACCTCCGATCCGGCCGTTTTCTATGCCGGTGAAACCGGGAACAGAGTACCTGTGGAAACCGAAGATGTGGCCATGAACAAGCTGCTGCCCCGGTATGTCCACTATCCCAAACTGAACGTATGGCCCACCGAAACCTTTGTGGAATACGGTTCTGTCGGCATCGATCCGGATGCAAAGCCCTGGCGTGACCGGGCATACCATGTGGACAATGAACAGTTCAAGGGATTCTTCCCGGAAGAACTGGAAGAAGACTCCGGAGAAGAAGCAAGCAAGTTCACCTATGCTGCCGCCGCCGACGGAAAAGCGGATGCCATCGGTCCCATGATGTACCAGATCTGCGACTTCGGCCGTACCGTCACCGGGTTCTTCACCTTCCGTGTAAAGGCACTGGCTGACACCACCATGTACATCCTCTTTGACGAAATCATGACGGACAAGGGCACCTACCGGGAAATCTCTCCCTTCCGGAACACCTGCTGCAATGTCCTGAAGTACACCTTCACCGCCGGGGAATACACCTGCATCTCCATGGAAGCCAACGCCACCCGGTTTGCCAATGTGGTCATCACGGACGGCACCGCGGAACTGGCAGACTTCGGCATGGTACTATACGAAAACCCCGATGCAGCGGACTACCGGTATGACTATAAGGATGCGGAACTGAATAAGATCGTTGCCGCCGCCGTGAACACCTTTGCCCAGAACGCCGTTGACGTGCTCACCGACTGTCCCTCCAGAGAACGGGCCGGCTGGCTCTGCGACAGCTATTTCTCCTCCCGTGCGGAAGCCCTGTTCACCGGAAATAACCTGGTGGAAAAGAGTTTTCTGGAAAACTACGCTATGGCGCATCAGTCCCCCTTCCTGCCGGAAAAGATGCTGCCCATGTGCTACCCCTCCGACCATAACGACCATGTATACATCCCCAACTGGACCATGTGGTACATTCTGGAGCTGAACAACTACGTAAAGCGCACCGGCGACACAGACATGCGGGACGCCTCCCGGGAAAAGGTATACGGTCTGGTGGACTTCTTCTCCCGCTTCTACAACGAATTCGGCCTGCTGGAAAATCTGGAAAGCTGGGTCTTCATCGAATGGAGCAAGTGCAACGACGGGGACTACATCTGCGGCGTGAACTATCCCTCCAACATGATCTGGGCAGCGGCACTGGCAGCAGCAGCCGAACTGTACGGCGATCCCGCCCTTGCCGAAAAGAGCGTGCAGATGAAAGAAATGATCCGCACGCTGGCATGGAACGGCACCTTCTTTGAAGACAACGGGATCCGGGACAGCGAAGGGAATCTGGCCAAGACCGGACACACCACCGAAACCTGTCAGTACTACGCCTTCTACTTCGGCACGGCTTCCAGAGAAGACTATCCGGAACTGTTCGAGCTGATGCTGACCAAATTCGGCCCCAGAAGAGATGCCAAAACCGTCTATCCGGAAGTATACCCCTCCAACGCCATTGTGGGGAACTACCTGCGTCTGGAACTGCTGACGGACTTCGGATATCACGATCAGGTACTCACCGAATGCCGGGACTTCTTCTCGAACATGGCCGACATGACCGGTACCCTGTGGGAACACTCCAACGTCAGCTGCAGCCTGAACCACGGGTTTGCATCCATGGCGGCGGTGTATATTGACGCCTGTGCGAAGAAATAAAGCAGGAATCTTTCCCATCCCTCATGCGGCGTCCTGCCATATGGGGGATTTTTCCTGCAACATTGGTATATCCGCAATATTTTACCGCCCTTGCTTTTTCTGTGTTTTTTTCTGGAGTTTATCATGATCCCCCGGGCAGATCCATCATACCCGCCATTCCTGCCCGCTTCCGGTACTGCAGCAGGATTTCTCCCGAAAAAGCCAATATCTCTGTCGGATCACACCCCGGCGGGGATATTTATTTTTTACATTTATTATTTTGTTTTCCTTGACTTTTTCGGCAGCTATGCTATAATAAAGATAGTTTTTGGCTCCATAGCATCCATGTACACTCTATAAAAAAGGAGAGTTTCTCATGAAAAAACTGATTTGTCTGCTAATGGCCCTTCTTCTCACCCTGCCCCTTACCGGCTGCGGCGAAGGATCCGTCGGCGAAACGTCTGCAGAAGAAACCGATACCCTGGAAACCGTCACCGAAACGGAAGAAACCATGCCTTCCCTGGATCTGCCGGAGGATCTGGATTACGGCGGATACACCTTCCATATCTACTCCTACGAACACAGCGCCTACGCCATCGAACACATTGCGGAAGAACTGAACGGGGATGTGCTGAACGACGCCATCTTCAACCGGAATCTGGATGTGTCGGATCTGCTGAACGTCAAGCTGGTTTCCGTACTGAATCCCTGGGACAACGACGGCTTCCGCAGCGATGTTATGGCCGCTGTAATGGCCGGTTCCGATGACTACGACGTTTTCACCGGGAATATGTACAACTCCACCTACCTGTCCGCCGAAGGGTATTTCTACAACATCAACAATGTTCCCTATATCAGCATGGACAATCCCTGGTGGAACAAATCCTGCTTTGAGGAACTGTCCATCGGCAAGAACGCCTACCTGCTGATGGGCGACATGTGTCTGTCCAACTACAATCTGGAAGCCGTTTTCTTCAACCGGGATATGGTGGAAGACTACGACATGGAAGACCCCTACACCCTTGCCTATGAAAACGAATGGACCATCGACAAGCTCATCGAAATGTCCAAGGACTTCTATGTAGACCGGAACGGCAACGGCGTCCGCGATGAAGACGGCAGCGACCTGTACGGCTTCCACGGCAAGCTCCAGTCCATCTACAATATGTCCAACTACTATGTGGACATCACCACCAAGACCGACGACAACTATATCGACATCACCTTCCATTCCGAAAAAACCGAGGGCATCTTCAACAAGCTCAAGAACTGGATGGTGGAATCCGAAGGCAGCTACTGTCCTATGGGCTGGACAGGTGCAGGTCCTCTGGCAGAAGAACAGAGCTGTGTGTTCACCATTCTGACCCTGAACCAGTGTGCCGCTCTGCGGGAATATGACGTACGCTACGGCGTTGTGCCGATTCCCAAGTATGACCAGCTGCAGGAAAACTACATCGCCACTGCCGCAGGTCTGCTGGTCGCCTTCCCCGCCTCCATCTCCAATATCGAACGCTCCGCCGCCGTAGTGGACGCTCTGAGCCATTATGGCAGAAAGTATGTATACCCGGCCTATGTGGAAAACTCCATTCTGACCAAGGGTACCCGTGACGAAGACGCACAGTTCATGATCGAAACCATTCTGGACAACGTCAAGTACAACTTTGGCGCTGCTTTCGGCGGTTTCCAGGGATATGGATATGCCCTTCTGGAATACGTCAAGGGAAATCAGGGCTTCGGTTCCTTCTATGCTTCCATGAGCACCGCCTCCGACAAGGAACTGTTCGACTACGCCGACAAACTCAAAGCGCTGGACTGATCCCTCCCGCCTCCATACGCCTGTCTCTTCGGAGATGGGCGTTTTTTGTGCAAAACTTTTGTTCTTTATTTTTGCATACCCCCTTGACAAAGAACCGTTGTTCGTGTATACTATAGGCAGAAAGAAACAGACGTTCCGAACATTTATCCTG
>JAFQGY010000121.1 GCA_017415325.1 Clostridia bacterium | reverse complement strand
GATGAGGATTGGTTTATGATGGAAAAGTTTACATACAGAACTCCCCAGGCTCTGCTGGATGCGGCAAAATCGGTGGGATATGACCTGCCGTTCAGCGAAGATCTGTCTGTGCTGGCCACGCCCGTGACGGTGGAAGGCAGCAATGTGACCCTGAAAAACCGGCTGACGGTGCATCCCATGGAAGGTTTCGACTCCACTCCGGACGGTGCGCCGGGGGAACTGACCATCCGTCGGTGTGACCGGTTTTCCACGGGCGGTGCGGGACTGATCTGGCTGGAAGCAACCACCGTAGTGGAAGAAGGCCGTACCAGTGAAGGACAGCTCTGGATCCACGAAGGCAATGCGGATCAGTACAAGGCACTGGCGGAGCGGATGCATAAGATGTCCGACGGCACGCCTCTGATTCTGCAGCTGACCCACTCCGGCAGATTCTCCCGTCCCCACAACACCCCTGCCCCGGTGATCAGCTACCATAACCCCCTGATGAACGAAAAAATGATGATCGATCCCGACTATCCGGTGGTCACAGACGAGTATCTGGACTCCCTGCCGGAAATCTTCGGGAAAGCAGCCAAGCTGGCCAAGGATGCGGGCTTTGACGGGGTGGACATCAAGTGCTGTCACAAGTACCTGTTCAGCGAACTGCTGTCTGCCTATAACAGAGAAGGACGGTACGGCGGATCCTTTGAAAACCGGGCAAGGCTGTTTTTTGACTCCATCGAAGCGGCCTCCGTATGGGCGGACAGGGACTTTATTCTGGCCTCCCGTCTGGGTCTGTACGACTGCCTGCCCTATCCCTGGGGCTTCGGTGCCGACAGGGACGACTACCTGAAAATCGACTGGGACGAGCCGGAAAAGCTGCTGCTGGGGGCATATGAAAGAGGCATCCGGTTGGTAGACATGACCCTGGGTTCTCCCTACATCAATCCCCACGTGAACCGTCCCTACGACAACGGCGGATATGAACCTCCGGAAGAACGGATGACAGGTGTGGCAAGACTGCTGGATGCTGCTGCCCACATGAAGGAAATCTGCCCCGGGATCACCATGATCGGCACCGGATACAGCTATCTCCGCCAGTTTGCCCCGCAGGTTGCCGCCGCTGCCGTGCAGAAAGGCATGACCGATGCGGCAGGATTCGGCAGAATGGCGTTTGCGTACCCGGATTTTGCAAAGGACATTCTGGAAAAGGGTGAGCTGGATACCAGAAAGGTGTGCCTGACCTGCTCCAAGTGTACCGCCATGATGCGGAAGATCCACGCCACAGGATGCCCCATCCGGGACAGAGAAGTGTACACGCCCATGTATAAGGAACTGTTCAGTGAATAAGATGGAAGAAGAAAGAAAAATCCGGCACTGTCCCGACTGCGGGAAAGAGATGGAAGAAGGGTTTCTGCAGATCTACAGAAATGCGACCTTTCATAAAAAGCGGATCCGATTTTCCACCCTTCTGGAAGAGCCGGATGTGCACCTGACAAACGACAGCCTGCTGAACAGTGAATGCAGCTATGCCGGGTGGCACTGTAAGGACTGCGGCATGATTCTGTTTGACTACAAGGATCCCCGTGCCGGTATGGGGAAGTCGCTGTTTGACGCCATGGCCGATGGGATTGAAGGGGCCTTTGATGCACTGGACAAACACTTCGGCGGCTGGACGACGGAAGAAGAAAATCAGAAAAAATGGGACAGTCCGGCGGAAACGGCAGAAGACAGCACAGAGAAAACTCAGGCAGAACCGGAAAAAACGGTACCGGAAGAAAAACCGAAAAAGCGGATCATCACATCCTCCGGTGTCAGAGAAGTGGACGATGAATAAAATAATGAGGTAGAGACTATGTATAACGGAAAACGCTGTGCCATCGTGACGGGAGCCGCCCGGGGGATCGGGAAGGGCATTTCCATGGCGCTGGCAAAGGACGGATACGCCGTATGTGCGGTGGGCACCAGACCGGCAGAGGACGAACGGGTAGCGGCATACCTGACCGAACTGCAGGGCCTGTCTCCGGAATCCTTCTATGTACAGGGGGATATTTCCGTGGGAGAAGACCGGGAAAAGATCATGAACGCCGCATGGAATACCTTCGGTTCCGTGGAAATTCTGGTGAACAACGCCGGGGTGGCACCCACTGTCCGGAACGACATTCTGGAAATGACCGAAGAAAGCTATGACCGGGTGGTGGACATCAACTGCCGGGGCGCATTCTTCCTGACCCAGCTGATGGCCAGACGGATGGCAGAGATCGAAACAGACGAAATGCGGGCGATTGTGTTCATCACCAGTATCAGCGCCGAAGTATCCAGCATCAGCAGAGGGGAATACTGCATCTCCAAGGCAGGGCTGTCCATGGCCGTGAAGCTGTACGCCGACCGTATGGCACGCCACGGGGTGAATGTGTATGAAGTCCGTCCGGGGATTATTGCTACGGATATGACCGCCGGTGTCCGGGAAAAGTATCAGAAGATGATCGACGAAGGACTCATGCCCATTGCCAGAATGGGTCAGCCGGAGGATCTGGGCAACACGGTTCTGGCACTGGCCAACGGTGCGATGCGGTATTCCACCGGGGACGTAGTGAACGTGGACGGCGGTATGATGCTGCGGAGACTGTAACATGATAAAAATTCCACCGGATCCTATGACGGGATGGCGGTGGAAATTTTTTTGTGTCTGGATTCCCCGAATCTTCGGAATATCCTACTCATCGTGGAGGAATCCGCAAAAATGCGGTTATTGACCCCACCGACCTGGTATGGTAAGATAATAACAGACAAAGGGCCTCTGTCAAAAAATACCTTAATAGAAAACCGAAAGGAGATTTATGGAACTGTATTTTGCGGAAAGACTCCGGAAATACCGGAAGGAAAAAGATATGACCCAGGAAGCACTGGCGCAGGTGATCGGCGTGTCACCCCAGTCTGTCAGCAAATGGGAATGCGGTGACGGATACCCGGACATCACCTTTCTGCCGGGGATCGCCAACTATTTCGAAGTGAGCATCGACGAGCTGCTGGGAAACGACCGGATCAGTGTACAGGAAGATATGCACCGGTATTTCGACAGTCACCGGGAATGCCGACATACGGATGCGGGCTTTGCACTGACCGTACAGTATTACCATAAGTATCCCAAGGATTTCCAGATTATGAGCGCACTGGCTTCTGAAATTGTTCACGGAGACCGGGAAAAGCTGGCAGGACGGATGCCCCTGCTGCGGGAGGTTTGCGAACGGATTCTGGCGGAATGTACGGATACCACCATGCGGAAATATGCGGTGCAGTATATGTGTATGGTCTGTGAGGAACGGGAGCTGCCGAAGTGGCTGAAATATGAAACAAAATACTGGACGATGGAACTGGATTTTCTCCGGGAAGAACGGTATTATTACCGGAAGGAACCTGAAAAACAGCGGCTGTACTACGAAGTCAACAATCTGCATATGGCTGTACGTCTGCTGAACCACCGTCAGAAATACTTCCCGGACAGGGAGAACCCGGAAAAAGCGGCAGCCATGTACCGGACACAGCTGGAAATGATCCTGCAGTTTGGCGGCGGAACATTGGCGGACGGATGGATCTGTCAGTATATGGCGGGAGCATTGCGGCTGGCGGAAGCACTGTTTGCCGGGGGAAAAACAGACGAAGGATTCCGGTTGCTGGAAGTATGTGTCGCACTGCGGGAACGATGGATGACCATCCCGGAGGAGACACTGCTGGACATGGGCAATCCCATGCTGTTCGGAGAGGTACGGTGGATCAAGGGACGGTTCCTGCTGCAGTACAGTAACGGGCAGAAGGGGGCATTGTATCCCTGTATGGCGTTCTGCTGTTATGATGTGTACAAAGTTCTTACGGCGGCGGAAGGCTGGGAAGGGTTTGATTCCGTCAGAGAAGATCCACGGTTTTCTGCCATACTGCAAAAAGCGGAGGCACTGTCAGCGGACGAAGAAACAGACCTTGTGGAATAACAAGCAATACCGGAGTACCCACCACAGATACCCCGGTATTTCCCTATTCTCTTACAGTCTCTCTCTCCAGTACCGCACCACGTCCCGGAAGGCATCCGTGTGGCTGGTGTCCGGCTCCCCATCCGGTGTCCATGTGGGGCAGATCCAGCTGCCTTCCTCAAACTCATTCCATGCAAAGGTCAGAATATGCGCCGGTACCAGCCGGTCACGGTTTTCCACGATCCAGTCCGCCAGATCTGCTGCCCCTGTAAGAAATTCTTCCCGGGTGGCCTGTGCCGCATACCGTGCTTCCGGGTAGGATACCCACGGAACCGGGTGCAGAATGCGGGGTGTAGGATCCCAGCCCATGGTGAACTGCGGAACCAGAGACACCCCAAACCCCTTCCGCAGGTCGTTGGCACGGTGCAGATGGGCGGTCAGTTCGGCATAAGTATCCATATTTGTGCCGCAGCAGGCATAGTTGGAAACCCCGTCCATTACGCTGTAGTCGGTATCCGGTCTGGCAGCACCGCCGCTGTTGAAGAATACCGCAAAGGGATGGGGCAGCCCTCTGGCTTCACAGGCTTTCCGCAGCCGGGGAATATACTCCGGATGGAACCCGCCGAACAGGTATATAAGCGGCTGTCCGTCAATCCTTTCGTAACAGTCTTCTTCCATGGCCGCCGCCAGTCTGTCCATATCCCCGTCGGAATAGATGTGGGAGCAGATCAGAATGGCACAGAGATTTATTCGGCTGCGCAGTGTACTTGTCATGTGGTGCTTCCGCATCCGGGTGATTTCATGGAGCATACCATCCACTGTGTAGGCAGGATTGGAGGTGTCGATGGTATCCCTGTCGATGATTTCATCGGTGTACCAGCAATAGGCAAAATAGTCGATTCCGGCATCGATGGCATACTGCAGTTCCCTGTCATAGGACGCCTGATCCCGCAGCGGGAATTCTATCCGGTTTTCCGAAGTGACCTCGGCGTAATAGGGCGTACGGTCCCGGAACTGCGCCGGTGAGAGGGATTTTGTGGCATGGAACCCGAAATAGGTGGTGTCAGCCGGTACACTGCAGTCCCAGTTGATCACGCCGATACGGAGAGTGGACATGGTAGGGTCTCCTTTGCAGGTGTTAGTTTTTCTTCATTATACAGGAATGATACGGGGAAAGCAAGAGGGCGGGGGGATCTTTGGGATTTCCGGGAGATTACTTTGCCGTTTTCCGCAGCAGAGAGAGAATTTCCCCGAAGGCCGGATCGTCCCGGACAAAATCATAGGCTTCTCTGGTTTCCAGTGCTTCCAGCCAGTCGTGGCTCCGGTTGTGTCCGTCGTGCCACCATACGCCTTCTGTTGCCAGTCCCCGTACCGCAGGGGAAGTGTGCAGTGCATCCGGGGGAACCGTGTCGAAATGTACTGCCATTTCCGCAGCCTGCCGCATATAGAACAGGGTATTATCACGATCCTGTCGTCCGGCATAAATCCAAGCCATGTTCCGGTAGGCACATTCCAGATACTGGGCGTGGAAGAAGAAGTCCCCGTCCGGGAAGAGCATCCGGAACATTTCTGCCGCTGTCCGGTTCAGGGTCAGCTGTTCTTCTTCTGTGTACATGGGCGTACCGTTGTCATCCGTGGTTTCCGGCAGTCTGTCCACCAGCAGATACCCGACAGCCGTGGTAAACTGTCCCAGCATCTCGTCCCGGTAGGCTTCATACTGTCGGGTACCTTTGTGAATCCGTCCCATCAGTTCCCCATAGGTGAAATGGATTCCTTCCAGGGTTTTCGCCAGCCGTTCTGCTTCCTCCGTGTTGCCCAGCTGTGCGTGCCAGAGACAGGCCATAATCAGGCTGTTGTTGCGGATGTCCGGATCGGTGCATTCGGCAAGGATTCTGTCCAGATACCCGAAGGCTCTTTCTGTATGCTCCTCCCGCACATCTTCCGGCAGCATGTGGCTGTACAGGTAGATTTCGTTGGCATAAAAGTCCATCAGCCGGTGAGAATTCGGATACAGCCGCAGGGCCTCCTCCGTCATGGAGATGGCGCGGACATGGGCACCGGATGCCGCCACATCATAGGCCTCTGCATACAGTTCCAGAATCCGGGACTGCTTTTTCTCCACATCAATCCCCAGCAGCACATCCGCGGACACTTCAAAAATATGCGCCAGCGGTGCCAGCTGTGAAATATCCGGGGCAGTCCGTCCCGTTTCCCACTGGCTTACCGACTGGGATGTAACTCCCAGCATCTCTGCCAGCCCTTCCTGGGTGATGTCTCTCTCCCGCCGCAGCTTCCGGATGGTTTCGCCGATTGTCATCATGTATACCTCACATCAATCAGATTCAGGTGAGCGCTCCCTGTACCTGCAGTATACCGCATCGCCGCAGAAAGTACCACAGAACAGACTGACACCGGCCTGAAAGCACGGCTTGGATTTTGTAAGGGACAGTACATTCAGCGCAGGAACCTGTCCTTATGCTTCCAGAAAAAGTCAAAATACGACCGGGTATTCTCCAGCTCCCACCAGTTTTTCTCCTGCACCGGGGAGGAATCCAGATCCAGTACCCATGCGTCCGGCAGAGCCAGCAGGAAAGGGGAGTGGGTGGCGATGATCAGCTGACAGCCGCAGTACCGGACCAGTTCCGTCAGCATGTCCGCCAGCTTCATCTGCAGGGCAGGGGCAAGGCTGTTTTCCGGCTCGTCCAGACAGTACAGCGTGTCGTTTTTCAGCTTGGCGTCGAAATACTGCAGGGCCGTTTCTCCGTTGCTGCGGAGCGTCAGGTTCTTCCCGGCGTATTCCCGGATGTACTGTCGCCTGCTCACCGACTTCTTCCGGGCCTGATACACCTTCCGGAACCGTTCGTAGTCATCCAGACCCGCCAGCTGGTTGGGGGCGTCGCTGTGGACTTCTCCGTTATAGAAATTCCGTTCCTCAATGATTTTTTCGGAAATTTCTTCATTGGCGGTGCGCATGGCCAGCATATAGTCGAATACATCGTCGCTGGTGATGATCCGGCTGCCGTTGGGAATCCTGTACCGGAACCCTTCGTCGTCATAGCCCATCGTATAGTCACAGGCAGCGGCATACCGGTCAAACAGTTCCCCGGAATTGTGGGGCGCCACCCGGTTCAGTTCCAGTCTGGCGGCGATCAGGTTCAGAAGGGTGCTTTTCCCGGAGCCGTTGGAACCGTACAGAATGGTGATCTTGCCGAAGTCCAGCTGCTGCAGCCCCTTTTCCGGAAAGATCCGGCAGGGATAAAGATTGTCGATATACCCGAACTTCCCGCCGTTTTCCATCATTTTATCGGTGATAAACCGTTCCTCCTGTTCCTTTGTGGGCAGAGTGAAGCTGGTGACGTACATGGGGTGGCCTCCTTTGCGGTGCGAAAATATGTTCTGGGATGAGTATAGCACAGATGGGTGCGGAAGTCAAGGGGGAAGGCACAGGAGAAAACAGAAAGTTTTCGCAGCAATACTGTAATTTTCCGCAGAAAAACGGTAGACTATAGTTGAAGACGATCGGATTCAGGAAAGGAGATATGGGATGGAAGACAGTACCATCATCAAAATGCTGTTCAGCCGTACCGAGGACGCCCTGTTGTTTCTGCAGGAGCAATATGGCAGACTCTGTATAGCTGCAGCCAAAAATATTCTCGGAACGCCGGAGGATGCGGAAGAATGTTTCAATGATACCCTTGCCGCTGTCTGGGACAGGATCCCGCCGGAAAAACCGGAGCCGCTTCTGCCGTATATTCTGCGGATCACAAGGAATATTGCACTGAACAGAAGGCGGGCAGCACGGGCACAGAAACGGTATGCCGGGGGAAACCTCTCTCTGGAAACGATCCGGGAAGAACAGGGGGATGTGCTGGCGGAACTGGCGGTGTTTGACGGACAGGATACGGACGAGGCGGCACTGCGGGATGCGCTGAACGGTTTTCTGGGAAGCTTGTCGGCAACGGAGAGGGTTCTGTTTCTCCGGCGGTACTGGTTCGAGGATCCGGTTTCTGCCATTGCCGTACGGCTGGGAATCACGGAAAACAATGCCAGAGTACGGCTGACCCGGCTGAAAAACAGACTGCGGCGGCATCTGGAAAAGGAGGGATTCACAATATGAAACGGGAAAATATGGAAAATGCGATCACGGAGGTACAGGATATGTACATACTGGAGGCGGCAAGAGAACCGAAAAAGAGACGGGTGCGGATGAAATGGGCGGCGGTTCCGGCAGTTATACTTCTGCTGGCAGGGATGCTTGTAACCGTGAATGCGGCGGCACCGGTGCATCTGGGATTCTATCTGAAAGCGGCCTTCGGAGACGGATACACCATGCTGGACGATATGACCGCCATGCCGGACAACATCGCCGTGCGTTCTTCCGGAGACGAGATCACTCTGGAACTGAAAGGGATCATGGGAGACAGGCAGGTGGTGGATGTGTTTGTGGACATGACCATTGCGGCCGGTATTGAGCTTCCGGAAGAAAAGGTACACATGGATCTGCAGATGAAGCCTACTGGGCTGCCCTGGGAAAAGGGGATCAGCAGTTATG
>JAFQGY010000120.1 GCA_017415325.1 Clostridia bacterium | reverse complement strand
GCCAACAGGGACAATATCTGTATAAGCAAGCTGTCTTCCCTAGGAACCCACAGCCGGAAAAAACTTCTGCCAAATACCGCAAACACAGCCATTGGAGCAATCATAAAGATTCCCAACAGTTTATTTCCCATACGTGCATACTTCACTACCCCAGCAATATCCCCTTCAGCATAACACCGTGTCATGGAAGGAGTAAAAGGATAATCCAATGATCCACGCAGATTTCCAAACATTGCCGGAATTGTTTTTGAGATGGATAGAGCACCCATTTCAGCAGTACCAATAAATAGATTGGTAATCAATAAATCTAATCCATCCATTAGTATAGAACTCAGTTTATTCAACAAGTTCCATGCCCCGGAACGGATTAACTCCTTTATCGCTTCAATATCAATATATTTTCTGTCTGTTTTCAAGTCAGGAGTAAACTTTTTTGTATAATACATATTCATGCCATTCACGAACATTGCACCAAAAAAATACCCCAGTGTTAAAAAGGAAACTTTGGTAGAAAACAGACTAAAACAAATAACAATCGTAAGCAGACGGATCCCGTTGGATATTACACTATTACGCTGGGTAAGATAGAGTTTATTTTTAATGAAAGCTGCAATCTCAAACCGTGCCAGTAAAAGATTTGCAATAAACTGAACAAACGTTATCGCAAACGCTGTTTTTACGTCTCTGACCAGATGGGTCGGAATCTCAATGAGAAATTCCAGTTTCCAGACAATTCCTGCCAACACCGGCAGCATAATGAGAGCTATTGCCGCATTGGCAAAAAACACAGACGAAAAATACCGGCTGGCAGCTTGATGATCGCCCCGATACATTGCAACAGAAACAAAACGTCCTGCCATAGAGTTCAGGGCAATTGTCACCAAAGATGCATAACTGACAAAATTATTAGCAAGCCCGACAAAACCATATGCTTCACTGCCAAGCCGGTTGACGATATACGGAGTGACAAACAGGCTGATGCATATGGTGATAACGAAACCTGCTATATTGGCAAATAAGTTGTATGCTATTTTTTTATTTTCTGAAGGTTCCACTATAGAGTCCTTTAATAATTAATTTTACATAAATACATGAATCCATACTCTTCAAGTAATAATACTCATGAATTTATCGTACTTGGCTTGGTTTTTAAATATGATATCTGAATTCCTTCCATTCTTCAATACGTTTATCTTAGACTTATCACAACATAACGTCCTGAGTTCATCATATATCCCATCTTCACTATTCTCACAAATCCATCCGTTTTCCCCATGCACAATCTGCTCCCGGATTCCAGATACATCAGTCGCAAGCACAGCGCATCCAAGAATCTTTGCCTCCACGGTCACAGTCGGAAACCCTTCCCAGCCAGATGGAAGCACAAACAGATCGCAGTTTTTCATATACTTGTATGGATTTTCCGTTACACCGTCCAGACAAACACAGTCTACCAGATGCAGTTCCGTAATCTTCGCCTGGATGGCTTCCAATTCATAACCGTTTCCCAGCACATGCCAGACAAAGGAAAAACCATCGGCTTTTAAACGTGCCAGAACATTCAGAAAACGCAGATATTTTTTTGGTGCGGTCAATCTTCCAACAGATAACATTACAAATCGATTATCATAATAAGAAAACGGCTCCTCCCCCATATTCCGAATGGCATCTACATCAAAAAAGTTATAGATCACATGCGTTTTTTCTTTAAGATTTGGATATCGTCCAATAAAACTATTTCTGGCAGATTCTGCGACACAGATTATTGCATCCATTTTTTCATATTCCGGAATCATTTTGTCTGTTTCTTCCGGATCTGCAGAATTAGCAACATCTGTGTGATACCACTGGATATATTTTTTTGCATGAATATTCTGCCGCAGAAATGCCGGGGATTCGATTTCCAGATAATTGATGGCTACATCATATTCTTTATCCTGATAATACTTGGCAGCCAGTTTTTCCGCAAACTTCCGATACCCTACGACTTTGCTGAATGCCAGCTTGCACAATTTCGGGATCTTTTCCACTCCTTTTGCAGCACGGATTTCCTGCAGAGAAGCATAATACTTCCGGGTATACTCCTTTGAGCAAATCGCATGGAACCGGACACGGGGATCAAACTGCGGCAGAAGCAATCCTTTTTCGTAGCTTTCGAGAATCTCGACATCATGACCACGTTTTACAAGATCATTGGCAAAAGAAACGAGGACTTTTTCTGCTCCGCCAAATATCAGCTGAGGGATTTGGATGAGAAATTTCATAAACCAATACGTGCCCGTACTTCCGGGCTAATTTCATAGGATTTTACATCATGTTTGGTGATGCGTTTTTCTTCGGGGTATGGGTCATGCCAATGAGGGCCATAACGGTGTTCTAAATCCTGAATCGGTTCACCAATCGTCATAAACTCTGTATCTTCAAATGGTACCACAATTGGATTTTCATAACTTTTCCGAGGGATCAAATCATTTTCATATCCGCTATTCCCAGTGTACGGATTCTTGCCGGTATAACTGAGCAAGCCCATAAACTCTGTCTGTTGATGGTTATAATGCATGGTGAGAGAATCAATGGTTTCACCTAATCTCACACGATCCAATTTGGACAACAGTGCCAACATTTTTGTAGGAATACTCTGTGGAATAATTTCGCCTTGTTTAATCTGTACAGCTGCATCAAAAATCCATATCAGCTTCTGCTGTAATTTTCTTTGCCAATTTTTATCAGGAGCAGCATCCAATGGCACAATATCCACCGCAATCTCCGGATGATGATTATCAGGGTTTTCATGAAAATGAATTACTTTTGTTCCTAGAACACGCAGCACGGTACGATTATTTCGATATGATGGATCTGTTTTGTAATTATGTACAAAATATTTGTCAGAATATTGCGTTTGCAGAATTTGCAGCAGCGTATCATAATCGTTGCGTGTCAAGGAAATATCAACATCATCATCCCATGGAATAAAGCCCTGGTGATTGAAGGCTCCCAGTAGTGTTCCTGCATGAAGATAATATTTCAAGCCATTTTCACGACAGATTTTGTCGATATCTTTCATAGCGGAAAGCAGTACTTTATGCAATTCCAGGTTGCCGTAGTCGTTTGTCATATACTACCTCAATAATCTGTATCAATTCTTGTCAGTGTCAGTTCTGTTGGCCAACTTCTTTCCGAAATATCTTTCAACATCAGCCTTGTTCTGCATTCAACTTTCCGTAAACCGCACTGCTCCAGTAATTTCTGTGTATTCTGATCATATCTTCCCCAGATACTGATATAATTCCCTTGTTTCTCCAGTATTGATATGATCTTATGTAGTATGGTACTGTCGGTATTCGGGTACTCCCAATCATACACATTTACAGCAGTGCGAAATCTACCTCGGGTTAACGTATAAACCATATACCCAATGCATATTTCATCTTGCCAAAGGGTTACCCACTTATAGTCAATATCTGGATTTTGGTCATATTTCCATTTCAGGTAAGCAGGAGTTCTGGCTATGCGATCCTGTCGGATGAATGTACCAATTTCCGCAGGACACTTTTCACTGAAACATACCTTTTTATCCTGTATATGAATATCATGTAATTTTTCTTTCTTAATAAAAACATGTTTGGAACTGCTCCAGCAATGTATATGCGGTTCCTCGCAAAAACCATATTTCTGAAAAATCGGATATGAATTATCATTTGGAAATTCCATAATAAAATCGTATCCTTTATCGCGGAAATGCATATAGGCATAATCATACATCATTCTGATAAGGCCTTTTCCTCGATGCTCAGGATGAACAACCCAATCACAAAACTGCAAACATTTCCGCTCAGATTCTCCATAACCATACAATACGGGAAGTACACTGGAAATGCCAACCATCCTTTCCTTTTCATCATCAATAATCATAGCAAACGGCTGATCCGGTTGGCCATTCTCTGTAAATAACCGCCATTTCCAGAATGCTTCCGTTGTTTCACCAAGACCGGTACGAAACAGTGTTACCAGTTCCGGAATTCTATCGGAATCTTTCAGAATGGATATTTTATATTCCATCTTACTCTCCTATCTGCATAGAAGCTTTTTTACTCTTCTCCAAATTAACCAGATCGGACGCATGACATAGAAAAACATATCCGTCTCATACCCTTTCAGATCCAGAACCTCATATTTATCATTCATGTTATAAGTGTGAATTCCATCAGCCACTCGCTCAAGATCTGAATGGATCTCTTCTGGTCTGATTTTGGCAATCAGCTCTTCCTCATATGGTTCTGTACTGTTGACTTTATAAAAATTCAATGCACAGCCATAACTCTCCGAACAATCCTGTGCCGGACGGATAAGTTCCCCCTGATACAGAAAGAAATGTCCTGCCGGTCTCTTCTGGCAGTCGTTTTCTGTGATCGTCAGACCCTCGCCTGCCAGCCCTTTCTCATTTATAGAAAAAAGCATCAGCTTCTCTTTATTCTCCACAAACTGCAGTGTCAGCATATACTTTGTATTTTCCAACTCCAGTATTGTGGAATCCACAGCACAGAACTTCTCTTTCAGTACTGCTGTCTTGTCCCAATGATTGGGAAAATCGATTGCTTTGTACACCGCAATTTCATCTGCCACATATGACTCAGGAATCATATAAATGCTATCGTCCTTCCGAAGCAAATGTGGATAGGAAAGATGAAATGGCATCTTCAAGGCAATCTTCCACGATGTCACACCAGTATCCTGCAGCTCACAATATCCTATCACGCCACGCCGCAGAATTCTATCATACAGTTCAGCAAATATATATGTTGTTTTATTGACTTCGATAATATGCGGGTCTGCGCACCAATACCGCCATGTATTGGGAATGCAGGTAAATGACGCATCAGGATTGTCCAATATGGTACAATCATTCGATCTGCAACGATATGCGATCGTCCAGTTCTCAAATTTTCTCATACTTTTCTCTTTCTTCGGAGGCAGGTACGGTATAGCGGAAAAGGGAAATATGTAAGCAATCGCCAGCGTATATTTTCCTTCCATGAAGAAAAAGGTATTTTGGAAAATAATTTTTTGTTTTTCTGAAGTTCGTTTAATAGATCCTGTTGTTCATCAGGGTATGAATCCTCAGACATGGCAATTTCTGTAAGGGAATACATGATAGAACTTCTGAATCGTACCACAGCAAGCTCAGTCAGCTCCGGATGGTGTTCCTGTATCCAGGTAAGATTATTCCGGCAATGACGGTACCAGGCAAATTTTTTCGGGGAAAAAGATGATGTAGTAATACTGGAAGGACGATGAATATAGTGATAGAAAACTTCATTTGTGTAGACCACTTTATTGCATTGTTCCAACAGTTGCAATACAATTGCTTCATCTTCATTTATCTCGCCAACTGGGAAACGTATGTTGTCGAAAATCTTTTTTTGATAAATCTTATCCCATGCCGACCACGAAGTATTGAAGTAACGGGTCATAGCTTCTGTTCTGGTACAACATGTTACTTCCACAACACCAGCCATAGTCGTCTTCAAAATGGATATTCCATCTTCTGTTATCAATTCATCATTTACACCACCACAGGAAATCTCAGCACTATACTCATACGCATTTGCCAGTAACTTCTCGTACATATCCGGCTCAATCCAGTCATCACTGTCAACAAAAGCAATCCATTCCCCCTTCGCCTCACTCAATCCTGCATTTCTGGCATCGGACAATCCGCCATTAATTTTATGGATCACTTTTATACGAGAATCCATCATTGCATACTCATCACATATTACCGGACAACGATCAGGAGATCCATCGTCTATAAGAAGAATCTCCAAATCTATGTAAGTTTGTGCCAGAATAGAATCTATACATTTACAAAGGTATGGTTCTACATTATATATCGGAACAATAATACTGATCATTTACTTATGATACCTTAATTTATAATAAATCTTTACCAACCTACAATAGATAGGATATGGTAAAATATTTAACACTTCCAGTTTATATGTTTCTTTGTTATTTTCTCTAAATATTTTCTTAATTACCTTATAGTTCTGCTGAAGTTCTTTATGCAGTTCATTACCTAAATTCCAATATCTTTGATCCCCTGCAGCAATCTCCAAAATATGCAGAAGCAGTCTGCTATAGTATCGTAGTGTTGCTTGTTGTTCCAATTCCGGGTGTTTTTCCCGAATCCATACAAGATCGTTTTTTGCATTTCTATAAGAATCAAGATTCTTTTCTGAAAAAACCGATGTAGTAATAGATTCCGGTCTTTTTCTGTAATTATAAACAATTGTATTTAAACGAACTATTTTATTACAGTTTTCTAATACCGATAATGCAACCGCTTCATCTTCATATATTCTACCCACAGGAAAACTGACATTCTTGTGTACACCTACTTTATAGAGACGTGCCCATGCTGTCCAACCATGCTGCAGCATAATTGACATTGCATCCTGTTTTTCTATACACTTCTCCACAATATACTTGTTCTGATTGCAAGCAATAACATTTCCTGTCATGTGATCAATTATACACTGACACCCAATCACAAGATCCGCATCATGGATTAATGCACAATGATACAGATCTTCCACAGCTGATAATTCCAGCCAGTCATCACTATCAACGAACATTAAATAATCACCTGTTGAAGTATCAATTCCAGCATTTCTGGCATCAGATAATCCGCCGTTTTCCTTATGGATTACTTTAATTCTGGAATCCCTTGCTGCATATTCATCACATATTTCCGGGCAACGATCAGGTGAACCATCATCCACAAGTATGATTTCCAGATTTGTATAAGTTTGTGCCAGGATGGAATCGATACATTTTCTGACATATGGTTCCACTTTATAGACAGGTACTATGACAGATATTAAGTGTTTTTGATTTTTCATTCCAAAACTATTTCAAATTCTTTTAATTGTTTCTCAAACGAAATCTCATTTTGTTTTTCAATGATTCTCGCTGAATATTCTTTAATGATACCAGAATTCTCTAAAATTTCATAAAGTCCTTTATAGATTCCATCAATTGAATTCTCAAGAATCATACCATACTTTCCATCTTCTAACCACTCACTGATCCCAGCACAATCTGTTGCAAGAACCGGCACTCCAATAATCAAACTTTCTCCAACCACTAATGGAAATGCTTCATCTCTTGATGTGAGCAGAAACACATCGGCTGACTTTATATATGAATATGGATTTTTCTGAAAACCTATTAATTTAATTATGGAATCAAGTTTGTTTTCCCGTATACAGTTTTCCAGATTATTTCGTTCAGGCCCCTCGCCTATAATGTAGATCATATAGTTCGATATTCCATTATCTGCTAACTGTTTACAAACTTCTATTAGCCGATCGAATCCTTTCTGCTCTACCAATCGTCCTACACATATGATTTTTAGTTCATTTCCCTCAGGTAAAACATTTCCTGACTTTGCCTTGTTTAATATATCTTCAACAGGTAACGGATTTCTAACAACTGTTATCGGATACTCAAAGCCAAACTTCTCTTGAAATCTTTCTGCGCATACCTGTGATACCGGAACAATCTGATCAAACTTCTCATAAATCGTTTTCGCCGTTTCTGCATCCTGAAATTCCGGCAGTTTAGACCCTCTTGCTACCACATCCATATGTACCCAACATATCTTTTTAGCCTTTCGGTTAGTACTGCCTGATATGACTTTTGCCGCTCCACCATCTGATGCAGCAATTTCTACATCATATTTCCCGTGGACAAATAATGTATACAGCATCTTTGGAGGTAAATACTGGATGAGGCGTATGATTCCTCTGACATACCGTTTGAAAAAGAACGGTATCACATGTACATTATTATTCACAAGTGACTGACAATGTCCGCCGTACCAAAATGTCTGCACCGTGATATCATACTTTTCCGGATCCAGGTTATTAACGATATCGAGTGTTACTTTTTCAATACCACCTTTATCAAAAGCCTCTAATAAAAAGAGGACTCTTTTCTTTACAGACTTTGTATCAGCTGTTCCCACAGTTCCAGAATCCTCCCCTCATCAAACTTCTCCATATCCAGTTCAGCCGCATCCGAAAACTTCTTCCGTAATGCATCTTCTTCGATCAAACCACAGATTCTCTCCGCCATTTCATCCGTATCACCGGATTTCACCAGATACCCGTTCACACCATCCCGCACAATATCACTGGGACCGGTTTCAATATCAAAACTGATAATCGGCAGACCGTATGATTTCGCTTCCAGCAATACCATGGGAAGACCTTCCATCTCGGAAGTCAGCACATATATCGATGCCCTCCGGTACATGGATTCCATATCTTTCACAGAACCGCAGAAACAGATATGGTCAGATAGTCCTGCCTCCTGTACGGCATTTTCCAGTACTTCCCTTTCAGGCCCATCACCGCAGAGAAACCACTGCCAGTCCGGATGTCTGGAAAACACAATCTTTCCGATTGGTACGAGCAGATCAAACCGCTTGATCTTTCCAAGCAGTCCTGCAGATAGAATGATTTTTGATTCTATATCATATGTATTCTGGTGACGGGAAGCGGGATTCGGCAGCACTTTTACAGGAACACAGCCACGGATATTGGTTTCATAATTGCGTTTGTCCCGTTCTGTCAATACAGCCATCACATCACTGTAGCGTGCTGCAAATTTACGGAACATGGGGAACCACCGTGAATTCCAGTTGTTGTAGAAATTGGAATGTTCCCAGGTGATCACCTTTGCTTTCGTTCCGGCTGCTGCCAAAATACCGATATAGCCCATTCCGGTATCAACATTGATCATCACATCGATTTTGTTGATATGGATATATCGTCTGATTTCGCAGATTTTTCCTGTTGTTTTGGCATTTTGCAGGCATTTATGCGTTATAGTGTCCTGTAATGGATAGAACACCTCTTCTTTTGCCATACGAAGGCTGAGTATATGCACTGTATGGTTCTTGCATAGCTGTCCGGACAGCCAAGCGGTCATACGTTCTGTACCGCCGGATCTTGACATATCGCCTTCGAGAAAAAGAAGATTCATTCACACATCCTCACAAAGTATCCAACATTACTTCTACTGCGCGGACTGTTTTTTCTTTACTGAAACACTTCCCGCGTTCGCCTGCAACTTTCTTATAATGTGCCAATGTTTCAGGTTCTGTCAGCATCCGTTTGACACCGGCATAAATCCCTTCTTCGCTGTTTTCCACAACCATACCATATTCATCATGTTCCCCCAGCAGTTCCCGTGCCCCTGAACAATCGGTACTCACTACCGGTGTTCCAACAACCAGAGATTCTGTAACAGCAGTAGAAAACCCTTCTCGGCGGGAGGAACAGACATACAAGTCACATCGCGATACATACTGATATGGATTATCCTGAAATCCAAGCAGAACAAAGGTTTCCTCAACTCCGTATTCGTGGATCTTCCTGCGGAGATTGGATTCTTCTTCACCAATGCCGAGAATATATACGGTATGAGGATATCCTTCATCCAGGAGACGCTTGTGAACATTCAGCAGGCGGTCGAATCCTTTGGAGGACAGCAACTTCGCAACAGAACAAATACAGATTCCTTCATGATGAAAAGCCTGATTCTCAGGCGGAATTGCTGCTTTTTCTACAATCTGTTCGGTTTCATTTGTGTTATACAACACTTCGATCGGCGTATCAACAGGCAGGGACTTCAGAAAAATATTCTTAACAGAACCTGCCACTGCCACAAGACGGTCATATGTATTGTATAGCCGTTGTGCCTCCTGGGGTGAACGGAAACCGACAGCCGCCTGTTTCGGTGTATTCAGTTCAATATGCAGCCACGCTACCTTTTTTACATCAGGAGCCGTACAGCCTGCAATTATACGTGATGTCGGCCCTTCCAGATAGGAGACGAGTATGTCATATGTATTATGAATCCAGAATTTATACAAGAACTGCGTCGAAAAACACTTCATCAGCGTCGTAGTTCCGCGAATGTGTTTTTTGTAGCCTGGAATATAATGCACATGCGGCTGCAGATATTGTCTGTTCACACCAACATCGAAAAGTGTCTGCACAGTTACATCGTATTTTTGCTGATCAAGATTATTCACCAGATTGATAAGTACCCGCTCTGCTCCACCATGTGCAAGGTTGGGGATCAGAAATAAGATTTTCTTTTTCATACTATCCTCAGAAATGGCTTACAATATAGTCCCATAAACTTACCTGGCTGAGGTGACTGTCAAAATTCTGTTTCATTGCATTCTCATAATAGAAATACCCCAGATACCCTACAACACAAGCAGATTTAAGGAAACTACGATGTCCGTAATACAACTTGTTTAACATCCAAGGGAGAATTACTACAACTGCCGGCAAAAAATAGTTTGCAAGTCTGGCAAAATAGTTTGCGGTACCAAACAGCCCTACGAACATAAGCAGTGCATGAATCATGGACAGATTGAACAGCAGATGCTCCGTCCGCCCTGTATCCTGAAACAACATTTTCCTGTATGGTATCGCCAGCATAAGCGGCACAAAAGATACAAGAACACGGAAAATATTTACACCTTCCCCTATAAATGAGGTTTCATCATACTCTGCACCAAGCATTGCTGTAATATCAAGAATAGTACCCAGAAGAGATTCCATACCAAACCCGGCCATGACAAACAGAACAATCGCAAGATATGTTTTCACAGTCCATGGTCTGAACATCAACATCGGCACCAGGAGATAAATGATGGCATACGGATGGAACAGAACAGCCACCCCCAACAGTATCCCATATCGAACCCATTTCCGATCCAATGCTGCCATAACAGCCAACAGACAGAGCCCGGTTGCCATACACTGCTTGATTGCTGCCAGAGCAAAGGAATAAAAACCGGTTGTAAACATCAGGAATATGCCAAAAATAAAGTTTGGACAGTATCTCCGGACAAACAATACATACGGTGTTACGGTAAGGAAGGAATAGAACATCAGGTAATCCTGTGATGTGAAACCGAGTTCCTTTATGATACAGGTCAACAGCCCAAATCCCCAGCCATGTGCCAGATCCGCTTCCCCGGAAGAAAAAAACGCAGAGACAGACACAGCTCCATTGAACATTTGCAGATATGTAACCGTATCATTATACCATGTACGCAGACCACAGAAGGTTCCCAGAAGCAGGATCAGCAGAAATGTAAACAAGCGATCCAGTCTTCCTTTTTTTTGCAACAGCACACGGTCGCGATATTCTATAAAAAACGCAAGAATCAAAGAAACGGATAAGAGAATCCAGAGTTTTGACACAAATTTTCCTCCAATACTCTCGTAGAGTCAATCACTCCGAGATGCTTTTAATCGTTTTTTATGTAAAAATTCATAAATAAAAGTAGGAAGTATTCCAACAATCAATGGACGTACTGCGTAAATATATCCATAAATTGGCAGATGTAGAATATGTATTGCTTTGCACAGAACAAAAAACTCATTGATACGATACCTGAATTTTCTTCTGGCAACTGCATCTCGGTCATCTCGCATACAATAGAGTGGTTCAGTCAGGTTCATACCCTGATATCCTGCAGCATACATTTTTATCCAGAGATCATAATCTTCCACACGAAGATATTTGGGATCATCAGTATACCCTCTCACCCTTTCATATGCTTCTCTACGTACCATACATGGAGCGTGACAAAATGGTGTACCATAAAGAAAATCTTTTTTCATTGGGTGCGGATTCGCTTTTCCATATCCCCATTCACCATTTGCATCAAAATAGACCATCGGCATACTGACAATGGCATACTCCGGATGTTTTTCCAATGCCTGTACTTCCTTCTCAAAACGTCTCGGCAGGGAAACATCATCCCCATCCATCCGTGCAATAAAATCACCATCAGCATATTGCAGACAACGATTCAATGTATGATTCAATCCTTTGTTTTCTTCATTCTTTAAAAGAATGATTCTATCCGGATATTTTTCCTGATATCTTCTTGCAACATCATATGTGTTATCTTTCGATCCATCATCACATAGAATCATGTTCCAATTGGTATATGTTTGTGCCAGAATAGAATCAATTGCTTCCGGAAGTGTTCCGGCACAATTATATATTCCCATGATAACTGATATTTTATGATCCATCATTATGATTCATTATCCTTAATCAAGATTTTCGCATCATTCAACACAACTGTTGCTCTATCCGGTACATCTTTTGTGACAACACATCCTGCACCAATTTTCACATAATTACCGATACGGATATTTCCGATTATCTTCGCACCCGCTCCAATCATCACATGATCTCCGATATGCGGAGCGCCACCATTTCCCTCTCCAATGGTCACCTGATGATATATCCAACAATTTTCACCTATGACTGCATTATGCGACACAATAATACCATTCAGACCATGCGGAAGATGCGGCGGCGAGGTAAAAACAGCGCCATAATTGCGATGGGTTCCCATGGATGCATTGTTAAAAGCATCTGCACGTTTGATATAGAAAAGCCGGAATAAATCCCCCAGCTTAGAACCTTTATTTGGATCCACAACTATATCACGGTATTTCCAGTATTTTTTATCATCATACCGCTGCACCACAGATCTCATAAAACTTTCTATCCATGAAAGCTTCACATTGTTATATTCACTCATCAAACAATCTCTCCATCGTTTCCGCTACTACCTTTTTCTTATCAAACAGCTGCTCCATCCGTTCCCGTCCAATACGGCCATACGTTTCTTTCGTCTCATCGGAGAGCAGCATAAACCGCTTCATTGCACGCACCAGCGATCCCACATCCTTCGGCTCACATAAAAAACCGCTCACGCCATCTTCCACCGCTTCCATACAGCCATGGATATTGCTTGTGATCAATGGCCGCCCGGAAGATGCGCCTTCCAGAAGAACATTCGACATGCCTTCATGATAACTCGGCAGTACAATACAATGTGCCTTTTCATAAAATGGCTTCACGTCTGCCTGGTACCCATGAAATGCAATAATCCCCTCAGCCTGCAGTTTTTCTATCTGCTGCTGGTAGGAGTCCTCAAACATTCCTACAATGTCCAGTATCACATTATCCCCATACTCCGCCTTCAGCTGCTGCATCGCTGCAAACAATTCGTCCACACCTTTTTCCTTCATGATGCGTCCGACAAATAAAAAGCGAACAGGTTTTTCCTTTGGATACGGCATATAAGTATATTCGTTTGTATCAATTCCGGCACCGTGAAGAACATGGGTCTTTTCCTTCTGCACTACTCCGGCGTTGACCAGAACATCCCGGTTGCCCTCATTTTCAAAAAATACAATCTTCGCCTTCCGCAGTCCCACTTTGTTCATGGCCAATACCAACCGACACAGCATCCCGCCGCCTTCAATGGCTGAACCAAGACCGGTGATGTTGGCCGCGTATGAAATCTTCGCCTTCTGACAGGCCAGTCCACCATAAATATTTGGTTTGACAGTATAGCTGATCACCAGATCCGGCTGGATTTTCCGGAGAATCTGTTTGTATTGTCTGTATAATCCAATATCCCGGAGAGGGTTCATTCCTCTGCGTTCCATCTGAGTTTCCACGAAATGACATCCGATTTCTTCCAGTTTCGGAACCAGTTCTCCATATGGCAGAGAGATATAAACCTCCGCATCTCTGGCCACCAGTTCTTCCAAAAGGGCTTTGCGGAATTTATACAGACCTACATCATAGTTTGCCAGTACAAGAATCTTCTTCTTTGCGATATGCTGGGATTCCGACATATACTCCACACTCCATACAATTCTTTACCACCACTGCTCCGGCACCAATGACACACCCATCAGCAATTGTGATATTATTCCGGACAGATGCTCCAATCCCAACATGGGTTTCTGTCCCTACTTTCACGGTTCCGCCCAATGCTACTGCAGGAGAGATGTGTACATAATCTTCCATTATATTATCATGTTCCACAATGGCACCTGTGTTGATGATACAATGTCTTCCCACCACTGTACCGGCGTTGATCACTGCGTTTGGCATCACCACAGTTCCCTCTCCCACCTGGGCATATGGGGAAACAACAGCCCGTGGATGGATGGCAGTATACCACTTTACTGTCATGGATTCTGCCATGGAATGGCGTACTTTGTTGCTGCCGATTGCAATCATAAAACGATATCCATCATATCTGTCGTATTCCTTTGTGGTACCAAGCACCGGACAATCCAGAATCATTTTTCCTTTTTCCAGCGCATCGTCCAGAATCCCGACAACGGTATCTCCTGCTGCCCGTATGCAATCGATAACAACTTTTGCATGTCCGCCGCCGCCGATCAGTATGACTTTTTCAGACATGACTTTCTTCTCTCGTTCCTTTGAATTCTTCCATCGTCACAGAAGTCCCGGAGGATATCCCCTCTTTGATAAACACACACCGGACCGTCAGCAGAATGGTTTTTACATCCACCAGAAAACTGACATTCCGCACATACCACACATCATATGCAAAACGTTCTTCCCAGCTCAGCAGATTCCGCCCATGCACCTGTGCCCATCCGGTCAGACCGGGACGTACATCGTGCCGGTGTTTCTGCTCGTCATTGTATAAAGGAAGATACTTTACCAGCAGCGGCCGCGGTCCCACAATGGACATGTCTCCCTTGAAGATGTTCCACAGTTCCGGAAGTTCATCCAGTGACAGCGCACGGAGTTTTTTTCCGAAAGGTGTCAGACGTTCTTCATCCGGCAATTGTTTACCTGTTCTCGGATCCACTGCATCCCGCATGGTTCTGAACTTATACAGCCTGAATATCTTCTCATCCTTGCCGGGCCGTTCCTGACAAAAATTCACAGGACTGCCCAGTCTGCACTTCACCAGAATGGCTGTTATCAGCAAAACCGGCGACAGAACAATCAGCGCCGTGCCAGATAAAACAATATCCAAAAGCCGCTTGATATATTTTTCATAAAAAGTCGGTTTATGTACCATGGTTATTACTAAAACAGAGAACGAATCACTTCGCAGACACGATCCACATCTTCCATTTTCATTTTGGTATCACTGGGCAGGCATATACCACGCCGGAAAAGATCTTCCGATACAGATTCGTGCCCTGCTGTTACATATCCAGCTTCTGCAAATACCGGCTGTGCATGCATCGGTTTCCATAAAGGCCTACTCTCTATATCACATGCTGAAAGCGCGGAAACCATTTTAATAGAAGTTATATCATATCCATCCTGTATAATGGCAGTTGTCAGCCAACAGTTGGAAACTGCATTCCCGGGCATCGGCTGTAAAGACAGGGGAAGTTCCTGCAGATTCTCTTTATATCTCTGATAAATTGCCCGCTTCAGTGCCACTCTTTCTGTAAGCACTTTCATTTGTCCGCGGCCTATACCTGCACAGATATTACTCATGCGGTAATTGTATCCGATTTCTGTATGCTGGTACCACGGAAATGCTTCTCTTGCCTGTGTCGCAAGCTTTAAAGCATGCATGGCATCTGCTTCTTTTTTACACAGCAGCATCCCGCCGCCGGAAGTTGTGATGATTTTATTGCCGTTGAACGACAGAATACCGTATTCTCCAAAAGTACCACACTTCTGGCCGTGATAGGTACTCCCCAGTGCTTCTGCGGCATCTTCAATCAAAATAATACCATATTTCTCACAGATCCGGCATATTTCATCCATTTTGGCCGGATTCCCATACAGATGCACAACAACTACAGCTTTCGGAACACCATATTGCTGTATCGCATTTTCCAGAGCAACCGGATCCATATTCCATGTTTCCCGTTCGCTGTCAATAAAAACCGGAACAGCATCAACGTATGCGATCGGATTGGCAGATGCTGCAAATGTCAGATCCTGGCAGAATACCTTGTCTTCTTTACTCACTCCGGCAAGAAGCATGGAAAGATGCAAAGCTCCTGTTCCCGAGGACAATGCTACGGCGTATTCCGCTCCCATCCAGGATTTCATTGAATTCTCAAATTCCGTTACATTCTCTCCCAAGGGTGCAATCCAGTTTTTCGCAAAGGCATCATGTATGTATTCCAGCTCATAGCCTGCATCTGACATATGAGGGGTTGACAAATAGATATGTCCACTCAAAGCGATTTTCCTTCCATTCTCCAGCATCAATCAGAAACTGTTGGCATATACCAAATTCTGATTCTCCACGCAAGTATACGGATATATTATATCACCAACTACAGTTCCTGTCAATAAATACGCACAATAAAAAAGTGCAATTGTTAATAGTTAGGGATATTCTCATTTGTTTTGTCCATTGATAACGATTCATAGATTGGCGTTACTTATTTTATAAATAATAACATCACAGATAGACATACCTCGTAACCCTCCATTCCGCATAAAAAACAGGAACACAGCAGTCGTTCTCCCCCCGCTATGTTCCTGTCATATCCTGCCTATTCAGATTTTATACACAATCTCCACCGCATCATACGTTACAACAATCTTCTCTACAATGCTTCTGACCGCCGCGATCCGCTCTTTCTGACTCAGCAGATCCCACACACCTGCAATGGTTTTGATTTTTTCCTGGATCCCCACAGCATCCCCCTGCAGTTCTTCTCTTCTCTTTTCCTCCTCAATCTGCTCCTTCAATTGTTCAATCTCTTTTTTACGCTGTCCAATGGTTTCCAGCAGGTACTCGTCTCCTGATTCCGCATACAGATTGTACAATCGCCGCAATTTGTTTTCCACAACCTTCAACTGCTCCTGCAGCACTTCCATGGTGGATTTCACGGGTTTATGATTTTCTGATTCTCCGTTTTCTTCATACTCCACTGCCATGCTGAATATATCGTTCAGGACAATTTCTTCCAGTTCTGCAGCATTGATTTTATGGTTGTCACAGTCAGGATCTCTGATGAGGTAGGGTTTGGATTTCTGCTGGGAGTAACAGTAGATTTTGTCTCCCTGTTTGCCCCATTTCTGATAGCGCATTTTAGCACCGCAGATTCCGCATTCCAGCAGCCCTGTGAACAGGTGACTGGTCTTGGTGACAAGTTTCTTTGCAGAACGCTCCCGCATACACTTCCGGGCGGTACGAAAAATGTCTTCGCTGATCAGCGGTTCGTGGATCCCCGGATAGGTTTCTCCTTTGTAACGGATGACACCAGTATAGGCTTCCCGGTTCAGAATGGCATGGACATGTCTGTCGTGACAAAGATGGAATTTTTCCGCCAGAGATGCTTCCGATTCTCCACCTATATACAGCTCAAAGATTTTCTTTACGATCTCCGCATCGGCATTCGGGACTATGGTTCCCTTCCCTGCATCGTAATTGTAGCCGAAGGGAATCGTATGTCCGCCCATCCAGTATCCGTTTTCAATCCGCTTCTGCATCCCGCTGCGGGTTCTTTCGTAGATGTTTTCCCGTTCCAGCTGCGCAAAAACGGAAAGAATCCCGATCACAGCTCTGCCGAATGCGGTTGCTGTGTTGAAGGATTCCTGTACGGATATGAAGGAAACGTTGTGGGGGATAAATATATCTTCGATCAGGTGCAGTGTATCCTTCTGGGATCTGCTGAGTCTGTCCAGCTTATACACGATCACATGGGTAACAAGCCCCCCTTCAATATCCATAATCAGCTGTTCCAGACCGGGACGCTGGATGTTGCCGCCGCTGAAACCATCATCCGTGTAATGCCGAATGGACTCCGGCTGATCGGCCATAGATTTCACATAGGCTTCCAGACGCTCCCTTTGGATTTCGATAGAATAGCCCTCTTCCGCCTGGGCGTCTGTGGATACACGTTCGTATAATCCGATCCGTACAGCATTCCGTTCTGTGGTATCCACCTGTAACATTTTTGACTTCGCCATAACTCATCTTTCTGGTCTGTATCCGATGTGTTCTCTTATATAACATAGGAAATAAATCCATCCGCCACCGGGATGTCTTTCTCCGGAATCTCCCGGCTGCAAATTGTCTGTTGTCACAATCAGGAAATCTTCTTTTCAGTTCCCTGTTTCCGTCCAACCGACACCCGCTGGATTGCGGTCTGATACAGGTGCTCCAGAACCGGGTTGCAGATCTTGCGGGACAGCAGTTCTTCTCTGGTCACTTCCGCTTCGTTGATATAGCGTTTTACTGTTGTAATTGTTCTCTTCATACTCCACCTCAAAATTCATCTTCTTTGTGAGAGAATCAGGTATATGGTCTCAGATGCACCTTTTGGGAAGGTTGTGCTGTATACTTCTATGATTCTCCGAACTTGCTTATATTTTCACCGAAACGGTAAAAAAACATACATTTTCCGGAAAAAGATACGATGGTTTCGGACTTTTTATTGCTGTACTCCAACACATACTGCAAATTCCTGTTGAATCTGCATACGTTTTCTGATATAATGAAACCAACCTCATAAATCCTCAGTACCCAACAATCCCCAAGGAGGCTGCATCAATGAAAACGATACAAATCCCCCATGTTCCGTTCCCCGTGTCACAGATTTGTCTGGGATGTGCCCCGTATGGGAGCAGTATTCCTGTGTCTGTATCCCATGCAATCATGGACTACTATTTTGCCGGCGGCGGATTTTTCTTCAATACCGCCCATGAGTACGGTGATGGCCTTTCCGAAAAATGTCTCGGTGAATGGATTGCATCCCGCGGTGTCCGGGATAAAGTAATCGTTACCACAAAAGGCGGAGAAGACGGTAACGCTCCCGGTGTCCTTACCCTGCACCGTGAAGATTTGCTGCAGGATATGGACGAATCTCTGTCACGGCTTGGTTTGGACTATGTGGATTTCTTCATGCTCCATGTGGATGATCCGGCAGTCGAGATTGCGGAAATCATGGATACACTGGAAGACCTGCGGAAAGCTGGGAAACTGCGGTATTACGGCTGCTCCAACTGGTCTGTGGATCGTCAGCGGGCCGCCGCATCCTATGCCAAAGCACATGGATATACCGGATTTGTGATTGATGAAATCGAATTCAATCTGGGACGCAGCAACCGAACCAACCGCGGCATTTGCAAATGGCTGGATGAAGACTTCATTGCGCTCCATGAAGAGGACGGCGTCTGTGTTGGCGGGTATTCTGCCATGGCTTCCGGCATCTTCTCCCAATATGTTTCCGCAAACAATTTCGATCATCTGACCGGCTGGAAAGGCCCCCTGTTTGACAATCCCTACAACCGGGAAATAGCGGAGCGTATCCGGAAACTGTGTATGGAAACCGGCTGGACTGCGGCACAGATTCAGCTTGCATGGCTGATAAATCATCCCTACCGTTTTCCCTCTTTCTCCATCATCGGAGCGGCTGAGACTGCACATCTGGAAGATTCTCTGCAGGCATGTGATATGCATCTCACACCGGACATGATGGCATATCTGCGGCCGGACTACCGGGAATTCCCCAAAGGACAGCGGGTGGACTGACCGGGCGACACAAAGAAAGGAAGACAGCATGAACTATACAGCCAAACTGAACGGAAAAGAACTGAAACTCTATGAATCCACCATTCTGCAGCCGCCGTACAATCATCCGGATAAAATGCCTTTTGCCGTGATTGTCATGGATGAACCGGCGGATCTGGTACTCCATTCCGATATTCCGATTGAAAATGTTACAATCCGTCCGCTGCGTCTGCAGATGGACTATCATTTTGACGAACATCATATCTATATCCATCTGGACAAGCCGCTAAAATTCTCTGTGGAAATCAACGGTACGTACAGGGATAATATTGCCATCTTCGCAAGTTCTCCCCGAGAAGAGAATCTGCCCGTGGATACCGGGAAAGTGCTCCGTTTTGCTGCCGGGGAAACCGCACAGAATATCCGGATCACAGAAGATGATACCCTGCTGGTTCTGGAAAAAGGTGTATCGGTACAGGGGAAACTGGAAATCCGTGACTGCAGTGGTGTGACTGTATTTCTGGAGGAAGACTCCATTCTGCACGGCAAACTGTTGGCAGAAAACTGTACCAATCTGAAAATCTGCGGATTTGGCGCTGTCTGCTCGGAAAGATACGAACGGAACAACGGCGACTTTACCATCTGCATGGACACTTACCCCGATTTCAAGTACGACCTCGACAAAGTCGCCGCCGCGATCACGCCGAAAACGAAGATGATAATCTTCAACTC
>JAFQGY010000119.1 GCA_017415325.1 Clostridia bacterium | reverse complement strand
GTTCCACTGGATATAGTTTCTGCAATTCCATCTGCCACTGGATATTGTGTATTCAAGACATGAGAAATAGTGGAGTGAGCTCCCAGGGACCCGACCCTGCTCGCCATAGATCGTTTCCGATTGCGTGATATAGTTAATCATCGTTTACGTAAGAGGTAAGAGGTATGGTGTGTATCCGGGAACTCCCCTCTCCGACAGACTCTGTTACTTCTTATTTCTTACTTCTTATTTCTTATCTGTTTTCTTATCTGTCTTTTCCAGCCAGTCTGCTACCAATGCGTCCTGCAGTTTTTTCAGGGTTGCGGAATCCTTGCCGCCCACAGGAATGCCGTCGATTACGTCAACCGGGACACAGAAGCTGCCGCTGGAGGAGTGGATGACTTCATCGGCTTCCATCATTTCCGCTACGGTGAAGGGGGTTTCGTCAACCGGGATGCCCAGTTTGCCGCACATTTTGATCAGGTTGGCTCTGGCGATGCCGGGGAGGATCTGGTCGTCCAGAGGAGCGGTGCGGAAGGTGCCGTTCTGCAGGATGTGGATATTGCTGTGGGCGCATTCGGTGACGCGGCCTTCCATTTTACAGGACTCGTCTCCTCTGACGGCCGGGCGGTAGAAGATGGCTTCCTCACATCCGGCGGCTCTTGCTTTTTCGGAGGCCAGCACGTTGGGCAGCAGGTTCAGGGTCTTGATGTTGCAGAAGAAGAACCGCTTGTCTTCGGCGGTGACAGCCTGGACGGGTTCATAGGTGTTCACCACCTTGCAGGGCTTCAGGGTGACCCAGAGGTTGTGGGTGAAATCGGAATGGCCGTAGGAGTGCTCCCGCATACCGGTGCCTCTGGTGAGCTGGATGTAGATGAACTGTTCGTGGTCGTCCACCATCCGCACCAGACGGTTCAGCAGGTCTGCCATTTCCGCCTTGGGCATGGGCATTTCCATATCCAGCAGCCGGGCGGAATTATAGAACCGTTCCAGATGTTCGTCCAGGCAGTAGATGTTGTAGTTCCGGCAGTAGGTGGCGTCATAGCATCCGTCCCCGAAAAAGGACGCACGGTCGTTCATGGGGATGGACATTTCCTGGATTTCGGCGATTTTGCCGTTATAATAGGCGAGTGTTTTCATGTTGCACCTCAAGAAAAGTAAGAAGTAAGATGTAAGAGATAAGAAGTATGTCCGGCAGTACATCGCACAGAGCCGTTTGAACCATTTCTTACTTCTTACTTCTGATCTCTTATTTTGTTTATACGTCCGCTGTATCCATGTACAGGCTGCTGTTGTTGGCGATGAACCGTTTTCTGGCCGGCAGGTCGTCTCCCAGAAGGGTTTCGAAAATCACGGCGGTGGCAGCGGCATCGGTGGGGGTTACCCGGATCAGACGGCGGGTGGCGGGATCCATGGTGGTCAGGGACATCATGGCGGGTTCGTTTTCACCCAGCCCCTTGGAGCGCTGGAGGGTGTACTTCATCTTCTTCGCTTCCAGCTGCTTTACGATTTCGTCCTTTTCCGGCTCATTGTAGGCGAACTGGGTTTCTCCCTTGGCCGGTGTGATCTCAAACAGAGGGGATTCCGCAATGTAGATCCGGCCTTCCTGGATCAGGGTGGGCAGCAGGCGGTAGAACAGGGTCAGAAGCAGGGTACGGATCTGGAATCCGTCTTCGTCCGCATCGGTGCAGATGATGATTTTCGACCAGCGGAGGTTCTTCATATCAAAGGGAACCATGTCGTCCTTGTGTCTGGTCTTCACTTCCACTCCGCAGCCGATGACCCGGATCAGGTCCACGATGATGTCACTCTTAAAAATCCGGTCGTAGCTGGCTTTCAGGCAGTTCAGGGTCTTCCCGCGCACGGGGATCACCGCCTGGAACTCGGCGTTTCTGGCCAGCTTGACGGAGGTCAGTGCGGAGTCCCCTTCCACGATATACAGTTCCCGGAGCTCGGGATCCTTGGAGCGGCAGGAGACAAACTTTTCCACCCGTCCCGCCAGATCGGAGGCGGAGGTCAGCTTCTTTTTCAGATCCAGCCGGGTGGATTCCGCCTTTTCCCGGGAGCGCTTGTTCACCAGCACCTGTGCGGCAAACTTTCCGGCTTCCACGGGATTCTCGGCGAACCAGTATTCCAGCTGTTCCTTCAGGAAGGCGGTCATGGCCGTGGCGATGAAGGTATTGGTGATGGCCTTTTTGGTCTGGTTGGCGTAGGAGGTCTGGGTGGAGACGGAGTTGGTCACCAGCACCAGGCAGTCCTCGATGTCCGCAAAGGTGATTTTGGATTCGTTCTTGTTGTACTTGCCCTGGGCTTTCAGATAGTGGTCAAGGGCATAGGTGAAGGCCAGCCGGACAGCCTTTTCGGGAGAGCCGCCGTGTTCCAGATGGGACGCACAGTGGTAGTATTCCAGCAGGTGCACGGTCTTGGAGGTACAGAAGGCGATGTCGGCCTGAAGCTTGTAGTCCTTCATGTCCTCTCTGTCCCGGCCTTTGGTTTCCAGATGGAACTGAACAGGGCGGGTTTCCATGGTATCCCCGGCGATTTCCGCCACGTAGTCCAGGATGCCGTTTTCGTAATAGAACTCTTCTTCGGTGAAATCTCCGTCTTCTGTTTCCCAGAGAAACCGGAACTTTATGCCGCTTGTGACCACGGACTGACGGCGGAGCATATCGGAGAAGTATTCCCGGGGGATTTCGATCTCGGTGAACACATCCAGGTCGGGCTTCCAGTGGATCACGGTTCCGGTGCGGTGGTCGCCTCTGGGGAGCTTTTTCTTCACATATTCGGAAGCGGGTTCCCCTTTGGCAAAGGAAATGGAGCCCACTTCGGTGCCGTTGTAGGATTTTACATGGAAAAATTCGCTGGCATACTGGGTGGCACAGGCCCCGAGCCCGTTGAGCCCCAGGGAATATTCATAGGCTGCCCCGTCGGAGTTGTTGTCATACTTGCCCCCGGCGTACAGTTCGTTGTAGACCAGCTCCCAGTTGTAGCGCTGTTCCTTTTCGTTCCAGTCCAGGGGCACGCCCCGGCCGAAGTCCTCCACCTGAATGGAATGGTCCCGGAAGGCGGTGAGGACGATGGTATCCCCGAAGCCCTCTCTGGCCTCGTCCACGGCATTGGAAAGGATTTCAAAAACGGAATGTTCGCATCCTTCCAGCCCGTCGGAGCCGAAAATCACCGCCGGACGCTTCCGGACACGGTCTGCCCCCTTGAGGGAAGTGATGGACTGATTATTATACTGCGCCTGTGTTTGTTTTTTCATTCGATATAGTATTCCTGTTCGCTTTATGATATTCTTATTCAACCTTTATAGTATACCGGATTTTTGTTCGGTTGTCAAGGAAAAATCAGAAATAAGAAGTCAGAGACAAGAAGCGGTTTCCGGGGTGTGCGTTGACAACAGACCGGTGGTGTGGTATACTATATTCCGGAACCGAAAAGACAGGACGGCTGCCTGACACCTGCATGAGCGGGAAGGAGGGCGATATGTTTCAGCTCCTGCGGGATATTCCCGAAAAGGAGGACTGGTACATGCAGGAACTTCTCTTTGTGTGCACCCTGATCGGCGGTATAGCCGGGACAATCCAGATTCTGGAAACCCTTATCCGGCTGTGCAAGTTCGTTCAGAGAAACAATACAAAGAAAAAGTGAGCCGTCTGTGCCACCAGACTGAGCTCACTGGATAGGATGAGGCGGTAGATCTCATTCCCATTTATAGATCTTACATCTGAGGCAGCCGTCTTATCGGTTCCCTCGTTTTTATTATACCATCTTTCCCTCCCTTTGTCAACCTTGGCAAGGGGATTTTTCAGATAGAAGATTAGAAGTCAGAAACAAGAAGCAGTTTCAGGAGAGAGCACAAAAAAAGAGAAGCACTGCATCTCTGCAATGCTTCCCTTGGTCTGCACCCTAATTCTGAATTCTTAATTTTTTCTCTGAGGAGGGTGTCAGTTTTCTCTCTGAGGAAAACGTCAATTCTCTCTCTGAGGAGAGTGTCAGTTTTCTCTCTGAGGAGAATGTCAATTCTCTCTCAAGTGTTCCACCGGTTCGGCAGGCTGGCGGAGGAATTCGGGGATGTCTTCCACCGGCTTGGGCTGGGGCTTCTTTTCGCTGCGGTTGCCGGGATCGCTGAGCTGACGGTCGAGTTCTTCCCGTTCTTCTCCGCTGATGATGGCGGCGGCGCCTCCGGTAACGGGAGCTTCTGCTTCGGCTGCCGCAGGGGCATTTTCCGCGGAAGCATTTTCCCCGTCATTGCGGCGGCGGTTCCGGTTTCTGTTCCGGTTCCGGTTCCGGCTGCGGCTCTTGTGTTCTCCGGCGGGCTTTTCTGCGGCGGTTTCTTCTGCACCTTCCAGTACAGGTTCTTCCGGCAGATCGGCGGCGGGTTCGGCGGGCTTTTCGTTCTGTCTGTCACCGTTTCCGCGGCGCTTTCTGTCCCGTCTGCCGTTTCCTTCCGGCTTGTCACCGGTTCTGCGGCGGTCGTCAAACACCTTGTCACGGACTTTGTCGGGGCCTTCGTAGGTGATGATGATCTTCCGGTTCTTGTCGGTGCCTACACTGTGGGTGGATACGTTTTCCACGCTCTGCAGTTCGCTGTGGATGATCCGGCGTTCGTAGGCGTTCATGGGCTCCAGGAAGACATTGCGCTTGTACTTCAGGGCTCTCTGTGCCATACGGCGCGCCAGGGAACGGAGGGTTTCTTCTCTCTTTGCCCGGTAGTTTTCGATGTCCAGGGAGATCTTCACGTAGTCGCCGGCGGGGTTGTCGCTGTGGCGGATGGCGGCCAGATTCAGGAGGTACTGGATGGCGTCCAGGGTTTCGCCGTGGTGGCCGATCAGGATGCCGGTACCGTCCCCTACGATTTCCATGGCGGGATAGATGTTCGCGTCGTCAGTCACTTCATATTCCTCGCCTTCGGGGCAGGGCAGGGCAACCGCTTTTGCGTCGATCTGCATGTTGGCCAGCAGGGTGGTCACGAATGCCAGGGCGTGTTCCATTTCGGCTGCGGTAACGCCTACCTTCTTCCGGGTTTCCGGTGCGGGCAGGTCTTCCACCATGGCTTCGATGGCGGCGTCCAGGGCGGCTACGTCGATGGATCCGTCAGAGGGGATGTATTCTTCCTCCACGGGTTCTTCGATGCGGCGGATTTCCTTTGCGGGCGCTTCCTTCACGGTTTCCTTTGCGGGAATTTCGCTTGCCTTGATGGGATCCAGGGCCTTGGGGGCAGCGGCGGCAATGGCAGCGGCAGCGGCTTCTTCGGCCTTCTTCAGGTCTCTTGCGCTGTCCCAGCGGACGTCTGCCACAGGGGTGTCACCGCTGTAGATGGAACCGTCGGCTACGGCTGCGGTCTGCATGGGGCTTCTGCTGTAGGTCTTGACGTTGGCGCCGGTTTCCTTGTATACAGGGGTCTTTCTGGCGTTTTCGTCGATCTTGTATTCGGGCATGTTGTCCAGGATCCCGGTTGCCTGGGCTTCCTTCTTCACGGGCTTTTCACCGGCTCTGGAAGTATCGAAAGCGGGCTTTTCGGGCTAGGGTTCTGCCTTTGTCTCAGCCTTCGGCTGGATGGGTTTCTGTTCCTGCTTGGGCTGGGCAGGTTTCTGTTCCTGCTTGGGCTGGGTAGGCTTCTGTTCCTGCTTCGGCTGGGCAGGCTTCTGTTCCTGCTTCGGCTGGGCGGGCTTCTGTTCCTGCTTCGGCTGGACAGGCTTCTGTTCCTGCTTGGGCTGAGCGGGCTTCTGTTCCTGCTTCGGCTGGACAGGCTTCTGTTCCTGCTTGGGCTGAGCGGGCTTTTCCTGCTTCGGCTGAGTGGGTTTCTGTTCCTGCTTGGGCTGAGCGGGCTTTTCCTGCTTCGGCTGAGCGGGCTTTTCCTGCTTGGGCTGGGCGGGTTTATCCTGTTTCGGCTGTGCAGGCTTTTCCTGCTTCGGCTTTTCGTCCTTGCCACCGTCCCGGTCTGTCTGCATCCGGTAGGACTTCATTTCGGCTACGATGGAGCCCAGGTTGATTTCTTCTTCTTCGGTTACGGTAACCTTGATCTTGGCGTCCTTTGCGCCGATGCCGAGGAAGCCTTTCTTGGGCATTTCCAGAATGTCAAAGGAAATATCCTTGCCTGCGCCGCCGTATTCCCGCTGGGCGATGGCCATGGCTTCGTCAACCGTTTTGGCGCTGACGATATAGGTTTCAGTATTGCTCATGGATGTCTGTCCTTCTTATCTTCATTACTTGATTACTTGTCGTCTTTTTTCAGAGGGGCCTTGTCGATGGGGGAATCGTCTGCGTGTTCCTTTTCCACCAGTTCGCCGTCAGAACGCTGTTCGGGATGCCGTTCCAGATATTCCTCGTCGTCGATGTGGTGCAGGGAACGGACCTTCTTCTTTTCGCCGCTCTGTTCCTTTGCTTCTCTCTTCTTCTGCTTGTTGGAGAGACCCAGCTGCCGTTCGGCTTCCTTATAGTCCTCTTCGGTGAACTTCGGCACGGGCATCAGCTTGGCGATGATGATTTTTTCCACCACGAAGATGATCTGCCGGAAGACCCAGTACACACCGATTGCGGCGGCCATCTGGAATTCGATGTACACAGACAGCAGGGGCATGGTCCAGGTCATGATCTTCATAGACATCTGGGCCTGGGCGTCCTGGGATTCGGGAGACTGGTAGGAGAACTTCATGGTGATCTTCTGACCGGCCACGTACACGATGAAGGTGATCACGGGGATCAGCATCAGCCAGTCGAAGGGTGCGAAGGAGATGGTGGGAATCTTGGAAAGGTCGAAGGGGCCTACCTTGAAGATAGGCAGCACGGCATTTTCCAGAGCCGGTGCGATGGTGGTATAGGCTTCCACGCCGGCTTCCCGCAGATAGTTGATGATGTCCACCTGCTGGTTCCGGAGATTCAGTTCCACGCCCTGTGCCGTGAGGCTGGAGATCAGGGAGTCGATCTGGGTCTGGGGGACGTTGCAGATATAGCGCAGGGGATTGATGATAACATTGTACAGGCAGATAATGACGGGGAACTGAATCAGCAGGGGCAGGCAGCCTCCTGCGGGATTGAAGTTCTCGGACTGGTACAGCTCCATGGTCTCCTGCTGCATTTTCTGCTGGGTGACCTGGTCGGTGCGCCCGGCGTACTTTTTGCGGATGGCCTGGACTCTGGGGGCCAGCTTCGCCTGTTTGATGGAGTTTTTCTGCTGTTTGATCTGGATGGGGCAAAGAAGAATTTCCATCACCAGCGCAAAGAGGCAGATCGCAGCCACGTAATTATTGGTCAGCGAATAGGCCAGCCGGATGAGAAACCCCATCGGGATATAGAGGATGTCAAAAATACTTTCCATGATACTCTCGTGAACAAAATAATTTTTTCTCGGACGGGGAGAGATAAGAAATAAGAAATAAGAAATATTTCGTACATTCTTTTCCAACCCGTCACAGAAGCAGGAGAATACAGAAAGAACGGACACACCTTGTCCACTTCTTACTTCTGATCTCTTACTTCTTATTTTTCCGTTTCGGCACAGGATCATATCCTCCCTTGCCGAAGGGGTTGCACCGCAGGACGCGCCAGATGGTCAGGGCAAGGCCGATGACAATGCCCCATTCCATGACGGCTTCGATGCAGTACTGGGAACAGGTGGGGGTAAAGCGGCAGGAGCCCTGTCCCTTCAGGGGGGAGAGGTACTTCCTGTACAGGTACACCGGGATGAGAAATATGCGGCACAGGGCGGCATGGATCTTTCCGGCGGCTTGTCCCACGGGGTTCCGTTTGGGTTTGTCTGTCTGTTTCATAGGGTCGTGTTGTTTTCTGCGGGGGTACCGGGTTTCATTTCCGGCTTTTTTTCGCAGAGCATTTCCAGTCGGGCCAGACAGGAGCGCAGGTCTCTTTTTACATCCTGCATTTTCACTTCCGCAGCCTTTGGGTAGGGGGTGATGACAATAAGGTATCCGGTTTTCACACCGATCTCCCGGTCTATCTGCCGGTATGCTTCCCGGATAACCCGTTTTGCCCGGTTCCTCTGGACTGCGCCTCCGACTTTTTTAGAGGCAGATATCCCGATCCGGTTGACCCGTATTTTCAGCGGGTGCTGTTTCTGCAGCAGCGACGCCCGCCTGTCCTTCAGCACGAACACGCCCAGGGTGGAAGAGGACTTCCGGTTCCCCTTGCGGTAGGCTTTCTGGTACAGGTGATTTTCCGTAATTGCAGTGAATTTCATAAATTTGGTTCACATAAAATTATAACCCCCGACCGAATGCGGAGGTTACAGTTTTGCCATAATGTTTTTGGCCGGGGTCACATCGTTCTGTGTCTCAAACTCAGTGAGTCAGACGAGCGCGGCCCTTATCACGACGTCTCTTGAGAACCTTTCTGCCGTTAGCGGTAGCCATTCTCTTACGGAAGCCATGTTCCTTGCTTCTCTGTCTCTTCTTAGGCTGATATGTTCTGAGCATATGCACACCTCCTTCTCTCTTCTCTTTCCTCTTATTTATCGAAAGTTTTTATTCTTTCGGGAGTGCGTTGGTGCGCTTTTCTGTCGCTGCGGACAGATTTTCGCACTTTGCAGATAGACAACAATTATTATATACCACGGGGGTGGGCTGTGTCAAGAGGTTTTTCTAAAAAAATCTCTGTTTTTTACTGAAAAAATTCTTTTGGTTTTTGGTTTTGCTTACAGCGGTGTGGTTGGTACGATGACCATCGTAGGGGGTGTCCTTCCGGACGGGACTCAGAGGATAGGGGAGGGAGGAAATCGGTGCTCAAACGCCGCTCCGTCCTCCCTCCCCAACCCTCC
>JAFQGY010000118.1 GCA_017415325.1 Clostridia bacterium | reverse complement strand
TGGCTTCTGTCAGCCGGTACAGCTTACTGGAATGGACACCGGAAGAAATACAGCAGACAAACGGTTTCCCGAACACTGTGGAAGTATTGTATCCGATGGATGGAATTTATACCGTACATGGCGTGAAGCTGATGGTGAGAACAGATTATCCCATGCCTGGTAAGATTACATTCCGCATTCTGGAAAATCCGGGAAATAAACCTCTGACATTGGCTTTTCCGGGGATGCAGCATATACAGGAACCCGGACAGTGTCTCATATCTTTCTGTAGTGGAGAAGTGGTACGGGATGTTAAGGTGGATCTGCATCTGGAAGATACAGCAGGAAATAACAACGGTACAGGCAAGATCCTGTATGCCGGATATCAGATTCTGGGATGTGCCGAAGAGAACAGAAAGACAGGTATACCGGATGTGAATTCGCTGGAACAGTCCGGAAAGAATTGGACTGCGCCGGACGGAACTGTTTATATTCCGATTTCCGAGCGATATCTGGATACACCGGAAGGAATCCAGCATAAAAAAATACAGATTATCTGGCAATAAATTTTGTATAATTTTGAGCTGGCACTTTTATCAGAATAAAAAATAATAGCATAATTGCCGGGAGGATTCATATACTCTAAATGGAATAAACATTCATTGGGGGAAATATGGATCACACCAGAGCACTGCCGGAAACCAGAGAACGGGCGGAAGAGCTGGCCCTGTACCTGATTGAAAACCAGACAACGGTACGCGCTGCAGCGGAATGGTTTGGAATCAGCAAATCTACCGTACACAAAGATGTAAGTGAAAAACTGCCGAAGATGAATCCGATGCTGTATGAGGAAGTACATATGTTGTTTGAGAAAAATAAATCGGAACGTCATCTGCGCGGCGGCGAAGCAACCAGGAAGAAATACAGAAAGTACCCGATAGACTGAAAACTGAACGGAAAATACAAGAAGCAGGACCTTTGTTTTTGTTGGCAATTCCCATTGACAGAGGTCCTGTTTTCGTCTATAATCAAAGACAGAAACAACCAAAAGGCAATACCCATTATCCCATACATGATTTTATACAAAATGCAAATTTTGTATAATTCAGAGGAGCTGAAAACCGGATTTCAATTGATATGAATGGATTCAGGAGGTTCTGGTATGATTCTGGCGATTGATATTGGCAATTCCAGCATTTCCTGCGGGATTTTTGAAAATCAACCGGTAATGGATTCTTCGGTGACCGATATGGAATGCTTGTGCCGGTTCAAGATTGCAGCCAAGCATCTTTCGGCAGATGAATATATGCTGTTGTTTTATCAGTTCCTTGCAATGTACAGGATTTCTCCGGCAGATACATGCAGTATATTGGAATATGATCATGGTACAAAATCTGCAGCCAATGAAAAACGGATTCTGGATGCCTGTGTAGTTGCTTCCGTGGTACCGGAACTTACGGAACCCATCGCAAGGGTTGCCAGACAGCTGACAGGAAGACAGCCGCTTCTGATTGGTCAGGGTATTCGTACCGGATTTGGGATAAAAATCAGAAACCCGGAACAGTTGGGTGCCGATATCGTTGCCAATATTGCCGGCGCTTTCTTGTATACAGAACCGCCATTTGTCGTATTGGATGTGGGAACAGCTACAACGATTACATATGTCGATTGTAACAAAGATGTGGCGGGAACCATAATTATGCCGGGACTGGCGGTATCTATGGCTGCATTAACGGATTCAGCAGCTTTGTTGTCCAATGTTTCTCTGGAAAAACCACAGGAATTGCTGGGGAAAACCACAAGCGAGTCCATTCGCTCCGGTGTCATCGGAGGCCACACGCTGATGATCGATGGATTTCTGCGGAACATACGGGAACAATATGCGGCAGAAAACGGAGAGAAAAAGATAGGACTGATTGCTTCCGGCGGGCTTGCTGAAGCCATTCTTCCCTGCTGCCGGAATAAATTTCAGTATGTAGCAGATCTGACATTACAGGGTGCGGTAAGTCTGTATCTGAAAAATGGTCCTGCAAAAAGACTCTGAACAGGATAATACGGCTACGGCCTATTATAAAATATGGAATGTACGTTTTACCTGCAAAGGCAGGAAGACAGTACGGAAACAGGAGGTCTTTATGACAAACTCAAAAGCAAAAACTCTCAAAATGGTGCAGGTGGCCTTTATGGCGGCGCTGATCGTTGTCCTGCAGCTGGTATCTACCATGACAGCAGGGATTCTGCCGGTAAACATTACGCTTACCCTTATGCCCATAGTAATCGGCGGGATGCTGCTGGGCCCCGCATATGGTACTGCATTGGGGCTGATATTCGGTCTGATCGTGCTGGTGATGTGTGCCGCCGGGATGGATGCAGGCGGTGCGATTCTGTTTCAGGCAAATCCGTTTCTCTGTTCCCTGCTCTGTCTGCTGAAAGGCGGTGTGGCAGGTTTCGCTCCGGCATTTTTGTTTCATAAAGCAAAAACTTTCACAATTAAAAGAGATGGACCTTTCTTAGGTGTAACCATTCTGAGTGCTGGGTTGTGTCCCGTGTTGAACACCGGTATTTTCTGTCTCGGTATGATCGTTTTCTATAAAGATATTTTAATGGCATGGGCCGGAGGTACCAATGTGATTACCTACGTGCTGCTGGGGCTTACAGGAATCAACTTTGTGATTGAATTCCTGATCAATATCATCCTCTGTCCTCTGGTGGTGCGTTCTCTGTGGAATACCAAGTATTTCAAGCACACTGTGTAATTGAACTTCAATTTATAAATAATACATAAACTGAGAAGGTGTATTTTGGGATTTCCGACAAAGATGTCAGAAAACAAAAATACATCTTTTCTTTTGGGAGAAAATATGTTATAATAGGCGTTGTATATATTAATAACAAATATGGAGGATTTCCCCTATGAAAATGCGCGTAATGTATTACTCCAAGAAGGCAAAGCTGGTTACCTATGCTACTGCTATCGGCGAAGCTTACGGCTGTCTGGTAAACGACATTCCCCCGGCATATCCGGCTGATAAAGAAAGACTGGTTGTTCTGGCTCTGACTCTGGGCAACACCGATCCTGCTGACGAAGTAAGACGTTTCTGCAAGGAACTGTATCCCAACCGTGCCCAGAATGTAGTTCTGCTGGTAGACGGTGAACAGAATACCCGCGGTGAAAAGATGGTGAAGGATATTCTGAAGGAAGCCGGTACCAATGTAATTGACAAGTCTTATTACGTAAAGTGCGGTATTTTCGGCAAGAAGATCTCTCTGGACGAACGCCAGAAGGTTGTTGAATGGGCAAGAAGCGTTGTTGCCGACGTGGAAGGTACCTGAGTACAATAAAAAAGTACATACAAAGCGGGCTGTCTGTGTCAGAGGGCCTGCTTTTTGTGTGGGATGCACAAGGCAGATGTCTGCTTCATTCTGAAAATCGTTTTTTTACCTGCAGTGAAACGTAAAATTTTTCTTGACAAAAAAGCAATTCTGTGGTATACTGTGTAAAGTGATTTGCTTTACAGTGGTGATGAAGATTTTTGAAAAAGATATGACGATCCCGCTTCTGATGGATCTGTACGGACAGGTGCTGTCTGAAAGAAAACGGGATTTACTGGATTATTACTACAACGAAGATTATTCTCTGGCAGAAATTGCTGAAATTACAGGCATATCCAGACAGGGGATCCGGGAATCGGTCAAGAAAAGTGAAGCGGAGCTCCGTGCACTGGACGATTCCCTGCAGCTTGTGGAACGAACCCAGTCGCTGGAGCGGAAAATTGCAGCCCTCCGGGATCAGATGCGTGCTGTGCTGGAAGAACCGCTGGAAGATTCCGTACGAAATAAGCTGGAGCAGATCCGCAGTGCAATGGGTACCCTTTCCTTTTAGTACAGGAGACGATTATAATGGAAATGTTTTCGAGTTTATCCGATAAACTGAATAATGCATTCAAGAAATTCCGCAATAAGGGTAAGCTTTCTGAGGCAGACGTACGGGAAGGAATGCGGGAAGTGAAGCTCGCTCTGCTGGAAGCGGACGTGAACTTCAAGGTGGTTCGGGAGTTTGTGAAAACGGTTACCGAACGTGCGGTAGGCGCTGAGGTTCTGGAAAGCCTGATGCCCGCCCAGCAGATAATCAAGATTGTTCACGAAGAGCTGATTCAGCTGATGGGAGAAACCAACTCCAAGCTGACCATCTCTTCCCGTCCTCCTACAGTGGTGATGATGGTGGGGCTTCAGGGTTCCGGTAAAACCACACATGCCGCAAAACTGGCGGGGATGTATAAAAAGCAGGGCAAGCGCCCTCTGCTGGTAGCCTGTGACGTGTATCGTCCTGCGGCGATTGATCAGCTGAAGGTAGTCGGCGAATCGGTAGGTGTGCCTGTTTTTGAAATGGGGCAGATTTCCCCGGTGGATATTGCGAAGGCCGCTATGGAACATGCCGACAGACACGGTCATGATATGGTATTTCTGGATACAGCAGGCCGTCTCCATGTGGATGAAGTGCTGATGAACGAGCTGACCAATATCAAGGCTCTCGCAAACCCCACAGAAATCCTTCTGGTGGTGGATGCCATGACCGGGCAGGATGCTGTGAATGTAGCCTCTGCTTTCAATGAAAAACTGGATATCACCGGTGTGGTTCTGTCCAAGCTGGACGGGGATACCCGCGGCGGTGCTGCACTGTCTGTCCGTCATGTTACCGGTAAGCCCATCAAGTTCATCGGTGTCGGCGAAAAGATGGATGCTATCGAACCCTTCTATCCGGACAGAATGGCTTCCCGGATTCTGGGGATGGGCGATGTACTGACCCTGATCGAAAAAGCCCAGCAGTCCTATGACGAAAAGAAAGCAGAAGAACTGGAAAAGCGGATCCGGGAAAATACCTTTACACTGACCGACTATCTGGATCAGTTCCGGCAGATCAAGGATATGGGCAGCATCGAAGAAATCGTCGGTATGCTTCCCGGTGTGAAACCCGGTATGCTGAAGGATGCCCAGATTGATGAAAAAGCCATGGCGCATACGGAAGCCATTATCCTTTCCATGACCATATACGAACGGGAACATCCGCAGGTGATCAATGCATCCCGTAAAAAGCGGATTGCCGCCGGAAGCGGTACGTCTGTGGAAGAAGTCAATAAGCTGTTGAAGCAGTATGACCAGATGAGTAAAATCATCAAGCAGTTCTCCGGTGCCATGATGGGCAAAGGGAGAAAAAAAGGTAAGATGAAAATGCCGTTTCCTATGTAATAACGGCTTTTCCATATAAAATCAAACATTCTTAAAAAACACATTTTTGGAGGAACAAAACCATGTCCGTTAAGATCAGACTGAGAAGAATGGGCCAGAAGAAGGCTCCTTTCTACCGCATCGTAGTTGCAGATTCCAGATATCCCCGTGATGGCCGTTTCATCGAAGAAGTTGGTTACTATGATCCTATGACCGAACCTGCAACCGTTAAGCTGGAAGGCGAAAAGATCGCTCAGTGGCTTGCAAACGGCGCTCAGCCCACCGAAACCGTTAAATCTATCCTCACCAAGAACGGTCTGCTGAAATAATGATGGATGAAATCACCAGCAGCGCAGCCGAGATTACCACGGTAGTTGACCTGGATCTGAAAAAGGTTCTGGAAGACATGGCACGCGCTATTGTTGACAATCCAGATTCTGTTTCGGTAACAGAAGAAATCAAGGAAGACGAAACTGTTCTGACCTTACATGTTGCCGAGGACGATATGGGTATGATTATCGGAAAACACGGTAAGATTGCCCGGGCTCTCCGGACTGTTACCAAAGCTGCGGCCAAAATGGCTGACAAAAAAATTGTTGTGGAAATCAAATAAGCAAAACGGCACTGTTGCATTGGCAGTGCTTTTTGTTTTGTACATAAAAAATCCTGTATGTACGGAAATTCCGCAAACATACAGGATAGGGTTATCACTCAGAGACTTTGTGTTCTCTTCTGCCATATTTTTTCACACCAGTTTACAAACAGGTATGCAAGCCATGCAAACAGACAGCCGAGCAGTGAGCCTGCCAGAATGTCAGTTGGATAATGTACATACAGGTACAGACGGGAAAGTGCGATCAGTGCGGCCAGAATCAGTGCGGGAATTCCCCATTTTTTGTGGTACAGGTAGATTGCAAAAGCTCCTTCAAAGGAGGACACAGAATGACCGGACGGGAAAGAATATTCGGAAGGCTGCGGGATAATCAGTTCAATGTCCGGATTGAATGCAAAGGGACGCATCCGTCCCACAAGAGGTTTTAAGGTCAGATTGCAGAGTACCAGTCCGATCAGCAGTGCGATACCCATGGTAATTCCGGTTTTGCGGGTTTTCCGGAAAAACAGCAGGACAATCGCGATAAGAATCCAGCCGATGCCTCCCTCGCAGAAATCGGTGATAATCGGCATGATTACATCCAGAAACGGACAGGAAACATGCGTTCGGATCCAGTCTAGTACCGGCAGTTCATAAGGATTCAGAAAGTCCATATATCCTCCAAGTGCGTGTATTTATTATAGTATACCATAAAACAGGATGGATTTGCACAAAAAATGAAAAATTTCTTGCATATCTGTCAAAAATATGTTATACTGTTGTCTACAAACGATGCGCATGGGGGGATAGATGATGCGATATATTGTCATCAGCGATATTCATGGAAACTGGGCTGCACTGGAAGCCGCCAGAGAAATGCTGCCTGTACTGCGGCCGGATGGTGTATTGTTTCTGGGGGACTATATAACCGATGGTGCAGATCCTCAGAGAATTCTTCGTGTTCTGCGGGAAATACAACAGGAATATCCATGCTGTTTTATTCTTGGGAACAGAGAAGAATATTTTCTGAATAACCGAGCCAATCTGGATTCTGCCTGGCAGCCATGTTCTCAGACCGGTTCTCTATGGTATACTGCCCGTAATCTGACAGCGAAAGATCTCGACTGGTTCTCACAGATGCCAATTTCACAAGTGGTACACACAGAGGGGATTCCGGATTTCATGATCTGCCATGGTTCTCCGGTGTCTGCGAATGACAGGATGCTTGGGAGCAAGAACAGAGAACATCGGGAAGAACTGGTATCTGACATTGCACAGAAACTGTTATTATGTGGACATTCTCACAGACAGGAACTGTATCAAGTCGGAGACAAAAGAGTTCTGTTCTGTCCCAGCCTGGGTTTGCCGCTTATGCGGAACGGTATTATTCCCTCTCAGCATATGGTACAGCTGGATCTGGTGAATGGTGTATGGCAGCATACATTTCTTTCGGTTTCGTATGATATGGAAGGCTACATACAGGATCTATTGAAAAGTTCCTTTGCCAAAATTGCGCCGTTCTGGTGCCGTGGAATTGCCGCTACTCTGCGTACCCAGCAGAATCTGGTGATTGATTGCCTGATGCGGGCAAAAACACTGGCGGAAAAGGATGGTTTATCGCTGCAGGAGACCGTGCCGGAAAAATACTGGGCACAGGCGGCGGAACAGCTTGGAATATAAAAATCACGCTCCACACTTCCCTTTTATCCGGGTTGTATGGAGCGTTTCTTTTTCCAGAGATCAGGTTTCGTGGAGATTTTTTTCTACGATTTTCAGATTGGTTGGATGGATTCCGGCTTGTTCATAAACAATTTCAGTGATTTGTGCTACTTCTCCCGGTTCCAGACAGTCGCTTTCTACAATTACATTGCAGTTTTCATTGCTGATTACCGCAATGCATTGAGAGAACCCTTTTGCCAGAATCATAGTTTCTATGTTGGTTTCCTTTTCCATATCTGCTGCCAGTTTATTGATATCCTGCAGAGCAGCTTCTTTTGTTTCTGCCAGGGCTGTACTGCTCTCTGCTACCGACAGGAGTACTTCCATAGCTTCATCCCGGGCCTGCTGACGGTTCAGAGCCATAGACTGAAAATAATCATTCATCTCCCCTGCATGCAGTTCTGTAGAGACAGTATCGGTTTCAGACGGAGTGGCAGATAAGTCTACCGCAAGTTTCATCCCGGAATCCGTCTGGGTACCACCGGAAAACAGAATCACATTCAGAATGACCATACATCCCAGCACAGTTACAGTACATACTGTTACAATGGTCTTCTTTCCTGCTTTATGCACAATGGCGCTGCATTTTTCACGGATTGTTTCCCACTTCATATGTTTCCTCCTGCTATAATTGATTTGGACGATACATAATATGCGGAGACGCAGTAAAGTATGCCTAACTTCCAGCAACACGGATGCGATTGGAGGAGATTCCAAGAGCGGCGGACAGCAGTTCTGTGATGGTTTGGCGGACCACTGCAGAATCCCCTCCGGTACATACAACTGCTACGCCGCGAATTTTGGGATATATTTCCGTAACCATCACAGCCTCCTCCCCTTCTCCCTGACGGATAATCACATAATCCCATGCACCGGCAGTATTTCCGGAAGTTGTTGTATTCTGCGCATACACATATTCACTGCTGCTTTCCAGGGTAAGAAGAACCGCCGCTTCCTGAATCCCACTGACACTGGTACAAAGAGCAGTGATCCGTTGTTCCAGAATCTCGGTATAGTATTGTACTGAATATTCTGTATCGGAGGAAGTCTGTTTCGGAGGAAGAAAATTGCTCCATACAAGAAGAAAGACTCCAAGCAGCAATCCAGGCAGGGTAATCCAGTGTTTTCGAAGCAGTTTTTTCCATGCATCTGTATTTTTTGAAATTTCCATACGTCTTACCAGCCTTTCACAGTAATGGGAAATTCTGTTTGGGTATTCATATCATTTTCGATATTCTGACGTTGGGCATAATAACAGTTTTTTAGAGCGATTTCCGCATGCGTCAGTGTATGACCGGCATCGGTATGGAATATGATCCGGATTTCTTCGCGGGGAATAGCATATTCATCTGCCATATAAGAGATCCATCTCTCTGCTATGTAGCCGTATGTACTTGCAGACACGGCATTTGTCTGTTCATCTTCCTGCAGAGCTGCATCTGTATACAGACTCGAAAAACTGCCAATTACTTGCTGCAGTGTTTCTGCGCAGTTCTGCAGCGGATGGAATATGGTCAAAAGAAGAACGAGACCACACAGAAACCGAAGCATTTTCCTGCTGTTTGTGCCGCCAATTTCTGTGATGATGAGCAGAAGCAAATGACAACCGGATACTGTCAGAAGTATGGAACATACGTATTTTTTCATCTTTGTTTATCCTGTATGTACTGCCGTTTTTGTAAATAGAATAACAGCAAAGAGAAAAAAGGTTGCAGCAAGCCAGACCAGTGCTGACATAAGCTGCAGAACAGAACGGGTATCTGCCAGCATGCGGGCACTTTGTGTACATCCCAGAAGTTCTGCAGTGGTATGGCTGCAAGTCAGTACCAGATCAAATACCCAGACCGAAACGGCAACAGGCAGCAGCATCAGAACAAGGATGATAATTCCCCCCGCTCCGGTCATGACCCGTATATATCCAAGGCCTTCCCGTACAGCCGAAAATGCATCGGATACTGTACCGCCTACCACCGGAATAAAGTTTCCCATGGCAAATTTGATTGTGCGCAGGCCCAGACTGTCCGCGCTTTTTGCCAGAGTATTCTGGATCCCATACACAAATGAATAGACCAGCAGCATAAAAGATAACATTGTCATAAAAAGCTTCTTCACACCGGCCACAAAGCCTCCTAGCTGGACTTGTGTGCAGACTGCTGTAAGGATGCCTAAACTGAATAAGGCTTGTCCCAGGGGCATAAAAAGCCATCTCTGCAGTGTATTCAAAACTGTAACAAACATTGTCATAGAAATCCGGTTGACAGAAGCGGTGGTAATTTCGCCGGAGCTGTAACATACAGCAGTCATTACTGGAATCATACCGGTCATAACCTGGCAAAGCTGTTCCAGAAACTGTTGGAGCATGAAAAAAAGAGTTCCTGCTGTTTGAAAAACTGTCAGCGCCATGCAGACATCACTGCAGAATCCGAACAAACTGCCGGCAGTAGTTTCAGTCCATTGCTGGATTGCGGCAATGCACAGGATAATACCGAATAAAGAGACAAGGTTTATCAGTGCATTTTGAAATACATCATGGAGTATGGAGGAAAGTTTATCTGTCCAATATGAGAGAGACAGATATTGCTGCCAGCTTTCGGGAGAATTTGGATGCAGATCGGAAGTTTCCCGGCGGATTGTCTCCGGGAGAGATTCCAGAAATGATGTCCATGCTGTATCCAGTGTATTCGCTGCGGCTCCATCATATATATACGTTTCGGCGGAGACAGGCAGAATAAGCATAAAGATAAGGAACAGGCCGTAAAGAAAACAACAGTTTTTCATGACAGAAATTCAATCGCTAATGTAACCAACTGTCTGTAAAGCGGCAGTGTCATAACCAGAATTTCTCCTTTTCCGAGCAGCGAAATATATCCGGCTGTAGCGGGTTCACCTGCTGATTTACAGATTTCTACCCCGATTTCGGTCAGCATAGCCATTCCGGCTGCTTTGAGGACTACTTTTCCGTATGTTAAATCTGATGTGAACTTCCCTACCAGTTCATAAGTTTCATGAAGAACAGGCATGAGAGCCAGATAGGAAAGAATGCCAAGTGTAACAATGATATATGGTATATACTCTCTGCGGGTTTCTTTCAGGATCAGTATAGCTGCCAGTCCACAGAAAATGATACCGATTCCATTCCAGAATATGGTCATATATTAAAAATGGTACGGATCTCCGTAAAAAGGTCTCCGATTTTTCCTACCAGAAGGAGCAGAATGACAATCACTCCGGCCAGTGAAAGTAGTGATGCCTGATCATCCCGCCCTGATCTCTGCAGAATCTGTGTTGTAACGGCGATGAGAATGCCTGCACCGGCTATTTTGAAAAGCAGGGACATATCCATATGGTGACTCCTTTTAATATAACAACAGCACGATGGACAATACCAGCAGATACGGCAATGTGCGGTACATTCTGTTTTTCGTATTGCGTTCTTCTTTTTGCATTGTAAGCATTTCCTGCAGGTGTTCATGTGTATACCGACATAAATGCAGTTCTTCCTCCTTGTATCCCTGACCGGCCGAACGTGCATACTGAAGAAGAAGTTCCCGTGTCTGAAGGGGGATACATGGCATGGACTCTATCGCATGCAGCAGAGAATGCTGTTTCCAGATGGTATAAAAGCCGTACTCTTCCAGCAAAGGACTGGTATATTCCCGACCGATTTCTCCCAATGACTTTGTAAAACAATCTATATTTTTTTGTATATAAGAGAACAGACTGCATAATTCGGTGAGAATTCCACATTGTAAATCTTCAGCTTTCTGGTGACTGCGGCTGTAATGAAAAGCTGTCAGAAACAACATAACGATACCTATTGTTTTGACTGCCATACATTACTCCTTATGTGCCGGAAACAGAGTGCCTGTGTGATTTCTGTCGATCCCATAATACCATTGAAATATATTCGGTATATCCTGCAGTACAGGATGACACTGCAGTTCAGAAAGTGTGCCTGCATGAATGGAGGTACAGAGACGGACACCACTGCCGATACATTGCAGAAGAGCTTGTCTGTCATCCGGGGATGAAATTTCATCGCATATAATATAATCCGGAGACATGGTACGAAGTGCAATTTCGATTCCCTGGTTTCGGGGATATCCGGACAATATATCCAGCATCAGACAGTTCTCCAGTCCTGTTCCAAGTTCATACCGTGTATCTACCAGAGCTACCCTGACCGGCATGGGTGGATCTGAGAGAGCAGCGGCAAGTTCCCGCAGAACGGTGGTTTTACCATACCCTGGTGGGGAGAAAACCAAAACGCTTTCTGTAAACTGCCTGTGCATGAGGACATGATATATCTCTTTTCCGGCATCCGGAATACGATGCGGAAGACGGATACAGATAGAATGTATATCCCGCAGAAAGGTGATCTTTCCCTTCTCTGCTACGACCCGACCGCATACTCCTGCTCTGATTCCGTCCTCGGTACAGATAAAGCCATCCCGCAGGGTTTCAGCATGAGCATAAAGAGAGTGGCTGCATAATTTCTGCACAGTGGTCTGAATCATATCATGGGAACACAGAAGTTCCAGGGGATGGTGGATACCGGATACATTCAGTATAACAGGCCGGTTCACACGGATGCGGATTTCTTCCAGGATTCCCTGATACAATGGAATGGAACGGCGGATACATGCGGCAATGGAGGTGTCCAGACGGGTAAGTGTGTTTTCTTCCTGCGCATTCCATTGCATATTCCTGACCTCCAAGTGGTTTTGTATTATGTATATGTGCGGAATACAAAAAAAGAACTGCTTCCGAAGAAACAGTTCCGGGAAATATTTACATCATTTCCAGATATGTCTGAATCAGTTTGGCAGCACCGTCAATACCGGTTTTATCGGTGGAGATTACCAGATCGTAGTTTTCCAGCCTAGCCCACTTGCCGCCGGTATAATAATTGTAATAATTGGAGCGACGTTTGTCTGTTTTGATGATCAGGTCTTTTGCCTGGCTTTCCGTGAGGGAGTGCAGTTCCATGATGTTCTGTACTCTCTTATCAAAATCAGCACTGATGAATACCCGCAGCAGATTTTTGTGATCTGCCAGAACATAATCTGCGCACCGTCCCACAATGATTGCACCCTGATCTTCTTTGGCCAGTTCCTGAATGATTTCAGACTGTACAGTAAACAGCTTATCATTCAGTGGGACATGCAGATTGTTAACACCATGATGATAGGCAGAAGAGCCCATAGCCAGCGTATACAGCAGGCTGTTGGCTGCTTTTTCGTCGGCTGCATCCAGAACCGCCTGATTCAGACCGCTTTTCTGTGCTGCCATAGTGATCAGATCTTTATCATAAAATTTATATCCTGTCAGTTCGGCCAGTTTCTGACCAACTTCCCGACCGCCGCTTCCGTATTGTCTCGCAATGGTAATAACCGCATTTTTCATGATATATGCAACCTCCTATGGTATTTCTGTACAAAAGATCTGTATTTATATATGTCTTTATACATAGTATATCATAAAATGATGCAAATTTCAAGAGCTGCTTGGCAATTTTTTGCAGTGATATAAAAAACAGCAGCCGAAAAACGACCGCTGCTTGTAAATTCAATCTTTGTTTTCCAGAGCCATCATCATTTCTACCCGTCTGGCATGTTTTCCGCCTTCGTAACCGGTTTCCAGGAAAGCATGTGCCAGTTCCAGTGCAAGTCCTTCTCCGACTACACGGGCACCCATACACAGAATGTTGGCATCGTTGTGAAGTCTGGTAAACCTGGCGCTGAAAATGTCAGAGCAGCAGGCAGCCCGGATTCCTTTGATCTTATTGGCAGCCATACTCATGCCGATTCCGGTACCGCAGCACAGGATAGCCAGTTCGGCAGAATGATTCCGGATGGCATCAGCAGTCTTTTCAGCATAAATCGGATAATCACAGCTTGCGGCAGAATCAGTACCGCAGTCGATTACCGTATATCCTTCTTCGGTCAGTGTGTCTCTGAGAAAGTTTTTCAGAGCAAAACCGGCGTGGTCGCTGCCGATGGCAACAGTTATTTTTTCAGCCATGATTATTCTCCTTTTGAAACAGATCCTTCTTTGGCAAGCCGTTCTTCCCGTTCCCTCTCTGCCTGCGATTTCCGCAGATAAATGGGAGAAAGTGCAGCTTCCGTGAAAATGGACAGATCAGATGCAGTATTGCAGAGTTCCGCAGCAGCACAGGCTGTACTGAATCCGCTGGGATAACGCAGAATCTCCGGGGTTGCTGTCAGAATACTGTTATCTGCAGCAGCCAGCATAGCATACCCGTCACCGGCAGCATATACGTTTTTACCGTACTTTTTCAGTGTTACTGCCAGTTCTGATACAGGTACCAGATCATCCTGCGTAAGACGTTTGGGTGGGGAAATTCCATCGGATTCGAAAAGAGCTGTATATACATGTCCCCGTCTGGCATTGATAACAGGACACAGAATTCCTTTATATCCGATCAGATTCCATGCCAGAGATTCCAGCGAAGACACACCGATACAGGGAATCTGATGGGAAAATGCAAGGCCTTTGATGGTTGCGACACCAATCCGGACACCTGTGAAGGAACCGGGACCGGCAGAGACTGCCAAGGCATCCAGATCCTGAATTTCCAGAGAGAGGGTGGACAACAGGGATTCGATCATCGGCAGGACTGTGGTGCTGTGAGTGGTTGTCTGAATGGTGTACTGACCGTGCAGAATACCGTCATTCCAGATGGCGGCAGAGGCGGTAGGGGTTGTTGTATCCAGAGCAAGAATTTGCATTACAGATCCTCCGAGAGCGTGATTTTACGGGAAGTTTCACCTGCTTTTTCAATGCGGACGATGACAGGCTCTTCCGGCATGGCAGAACCGATGTGTTCACACCACTCTGCGATGCAGTAACCCGCATCCACATATTCATCGAATCCCATACCAAACAGATCGTCCTCTGATGTAATCCGATACAGGTCGAAGTGGAACAGAGGTTTTTTTCCCTGGCGGTATTCGTTAACAATGGTATATGTGGGACTTTTTACCCGACTTCCGGGAGAGAGGACACCGGCAAATCCGCGGACAAAGGCAGTCTTGCCGGCGCCCAGATCTCCGTACAGAGCCACGAACGCCGGGAAACGGCCGCTATTCAGCAGATGTTCTGCAAGAGCCGCTCCCAGATGTTCGGTTTCTTCAACAGTGTTTGAAAAGATTTCCATGAATCAGAACAGACCGGTAATGGTTCCAGCGTCGTCAACATCAATGCGGTAGGCAGCGGGAGACTTGGGGAGACCGGGCATGGTCATGATGGCACCGGTCAGAACCACTACGAATCCAGCACCTGCGGACAGCTTGATTTCACGTACATGAATACGGAAGCCGGTGGGACGTCCCAGCTTGGCGGCATCGTCGGACAGGGAGTACTGGGTCTTAGCCATACATACCGGGAAACGGCTGTAAGCAGGATCCATAGCTTCGATGTCCCGCAGAGAACGGAGAGCAGCAGGTTCAAAATCAACACCGTCAGCGCCATAAATTTCTCTGGCGATGGTTTCAATCTTTTCCTGAATGGACAGTTCATCGGCATAAATGGGAGCAAAATGGGATTCCTTTTCGCAGGCAGCAACAACCTTTTCCGCCAGTTCCAGACCGCCTTCGCCGCCCTTGGCAAATACTTCGGACAGAGCGAAGTCAGCACCGTTCTTACGGCAGATTTCTTCTACCAGAGCCAGTTCTGCATCGGTGTCGTCAGCGAAACGGTTGATGGCAACCACAACGGGTACGCCATACTTCTGCAGATTGGAAATATGTGCTTCCAGGTTTACACTGCCCTTGACCAGAGCTTCCAGATTTTCACCCTTCAGAGCATCCTTGGCAACGCCGCCATTGTACTTCAGCGCACGTACGGTTGCTACCAGAACCACTGCATTGGGCTTCAGACCGGCAAAACGGCACTTGATGTCCAGGAACTTTTCAGCACCCAGGTCAGCACCGAAACCGGCTTCGGTAATGGTGTAGTCACAGAGCTTCAGAGCCAGCTTGGTGGCACGGACAGAGTTACAGCCATGAGCAATGTTGGCGAAAGGACCGCCGTGGATGATTGCGGGAGTATTTTCGGTGGTCTGAACAAGGTTCGGCTTGATGGCGTCACGAAGAAGAACTGCCATGGAACCGTGTGCTTTTACGTCGCGCGCGTAAACGGGCTTGCCGCTTCTGGTGTAAGCAACGAGGATGTTGCCGAGACGTTCCTTGAGGTCGTGAATATCTTCCGCGAGGCAGAGGATCGCCATAACTTCGCTGGCAACGGTAATCATGAAATGGTC
>JAFQGY010000117.1 GCA_017415325.1 Clostridia bacterium | reverse complement strand
ACCATGGATTCGCCGCCGGTGACGTTGCAGTCGCATTCCACCCATACGCCGCCGTTGGGTTCGTACCGGCCTTCGGCAACCTTCTGGCGGATGCCTTCAAAAATATCGGGATAGTATTCCCGCATCCAGTCCAGATGAAGAGCGGAAGACTGGATGAAAGTATAGTCCGGGTACAGATTCATCAGGGTCAGAGCTTCGGCATAGGTTCTGGCGCACTTGCGGATGGTTTCGGAAACAGGCCAGAGCCATGCGGTGTCCATGTGGGAGTGGCCGATGAGCCCGATGTACCCTCTGGAACGGTCGCCGCCGGGATGCTTTTCCAGAGCGGGAGCCAGAATAGGACGGATCTTTTCCGCACATTCCCGCAGTTCCTCCACGGTGGCGGTGCATACATCCTGAATCAGATAGGGGAAAGCGTCCATCAGGCATTCATGGGCTTTGATGGCGGTGAAATTGTTTTCCGGCAGACGGGCGATCTGCAGAACGGTGGAAAGATCGAAGCAGAAATCCCGGAAGACTTCATCCAGAATACAGAGCCGGATGCCCTGATACCGCTTGGTGAAATTGGTCTGGGCTCTTTCCTGGCCGTAGCTGCTGTAGGGGCTGCATCCGAGGCAGTCGTGACCGGCGTAGCATTCAAAATCCAGCACAACCTTTTCTCCGGCTACGGCGCATCCGGATACAAACATGGCGGAGTGCATACCGCCAAGGAAGTTGTTCTTGGAGTTGATGATTCCGGCAGGCTTTCCGTCCCGGTAACAGAGGATTTCCACCGCTTCCGCATCGGGAATGGCACAGAGGATCTTTCCGTCGGCGTCCGCAGGAACGGTGATTTCGGTATGAAGCCATACATTGCCGTACTCGTTCCCCCAGGTTTCGCCGGGAGCGATGGGCTTCATGGAGCAGGTGCAGGGAGGCAGGCGCAGATGTTCATCGGTGGCATAGGCCAGCACTTCTTCCGCCTGTCCGATGGTACGGAAAATGTGTGCCGCATACCGTTCCAGCACATTGTCATACTTTTTGTATGTTCGCTGGATATAAGGGGTGTGATTCATCATGGGGATGCATCCTTTCTTTGGCGTGTTTATGTTTTCTTCCTTATTATAACAGAGCGGGATTGTGTTGTCAATTCCCGATACCGGATTTTCTTTGCATACCGGATAACCGGATTCTCTTTTCCATCTGCCAAAACAATCCCCCTGCATCCGGCAACTTTTTTACAAACTGCTGAAATTGCTTTTTTTGCCCCAAAATCCTTTATTTCTCCTGCCTTTTGTGCTATAATAACAAAGTTGGAAAAATGAAGTTTATGAGGCAGAACTGCCGAGAAAGGACAAACCTTCCCGATGTGACGGGGAGGAGGGACTACAGCTTTGATCAGAGAAGATTTACGGAATATTGCCATCATCGCCCACGTTGACCACGGCAAGACTACCCTGGTGGACGAAATGCTGAAGCAGGGCGGCGCATACCATGAAAACCAGGCCGTCAGAGAACGGGTCATGGACTCCGGAGACCTGGAACGGGAACGCGGCATCACCATTCTGGCCAAGAACACCTCCGTTATGCGGGGCAACGTGAAGATCAACATTGTGGACACCCCCGGGCACGCGGACTTCGGCGGGGAAGTGGAACGGATTCTGAAAATGGTAAACGGCGTTATTCTGCTGGTGGACGCAGCGGAAGGCCCCATGCCCCAGACCCGTTTCGTACTGCAGAGAGCCATGGAACTGGGCCACAGAGTCATTGTTGTGGTGAACAAGATCGACAAGCCCGACGCACGTCTTGACGAAGTGCCGGATGAAGTGCTGGAACTGCTGATGGAACTGGACGCCACCGATGAACAGCTGGATTCTCCCGTTCTGTTCTGCTCCGGTCGTGCCGGTACCGCTTCCTTCTCTCCCGATGTAGCCGGGGAAAACCTGGATCCTCTGTTTGACACTATCCTGGACTATATTCCCGCTCCCGAAGGAGAACCGGACGAACCTCTGCAGCTGCTGGTCTCCTCCATTGACTATAACGATTATGTAGGCCGTATCGGGATCGGGCGGATCGAACGGGGTTCCGTGCATGTGGGTGAAGAAGTGGTGATCACCAACTACCATACTCCCGATGCCGCTCCCAAGAAGACCAAGATCGTATCTCTGTATCAGTTCGACGGTCTGGGCAGAGCCACGGTGGAAGAAGCCAAGATGGGGGACATCGTATGCTTCAGCGGTGCCGAAAACATCACCATCGGGGACACCATCACCTCTCCCCTGGATCCCACGCCTCTGGAATTTGTCAAGGTAAGCGAACCCACCATGGAAATGACCTTTGCCGTAAACGACAGCCCCTTTGCAGGCAGAGAAGGCAAGTGGGTTACATCCCGTCAGATCCGGGAACGTCTGTACAAGGAAACCCTCAAGGACGTATCTCTCCGGGTACAGGACGGCGATACCACCGACTGCTTCCTGGTGGCCGGCCGTGGGGAAATGCACCTGTCCATCCTGATCGAAACCATGCGCCGGGAAGGCTACGAGCTGTGCTGCTCCAATCCCCGTGTGCTGTTCAAGGAAATCGACGGCGTGCTGTGCGAACCTGTGGAAAAAGTCTCCATTGACGTACCGGAAGAATTTGTGGGTGCCGTTGTGGAAAAGCTGGGCGCCAGAAAAGGGGAACTGCTGGAAATGGGCATCTCCGCCAGCGGTACCAGAATGCGGATCGAATACTCCATTCCCTCCCGCTGCCTGTTCGGCTACCGCAGTGAATTCCTGACCGATACCCGTGGGGAAGGGATCATCAACTCCCTGTTCGACGGTTATCAGCCCCACAAGGGAGAAATCATCACCCGGTACACCGGTTCTCTGGTGGCCTCCGAAGACGGAGAAGCAACCTCCTACGGTCTGTTCAATGCCCAGGACCGCGGTGTCATGTTCATCGGTGTACAGACGCCCGTATACGAAGGGATGCTGGTTGGCGAATGCCCCAAGAAGGAAGACATTGCCGTGAATGTGTGCAAGAAGAAGCACCTGACCTCCATCCGTTCCGCCGGTGCCGACGAAGCCCTGCGTCTGGTTCCTCACAAGATCTTCTCCCTGGAACAGGCCATCGAATTCATTGCCGATGACGAACTGATCGAAGTAACCCCCAAGTCCATCCGTCTGCGCAAGAGAATCCTGAACACGGAAAACCGTCTGAAGGCACAGGCAAAGCTGAAGAAATAAGAGAGCAGAAGTTAGAAATAAGAAATGGAAAATGCAGTATTTCCACAGAGTTTGCTGTGGAGATATTGCATTTTTTGTGTGTTTGTGCTATACTCTGAGCAGAAAAACAGCTTGGAGGGAAATTTTATGAAACCTGTAAAAATTATATTTGACACCGATATCGGCTGGGACTGTGACGATGCGGGAACTCTGGCTATGCTGCACAGACTGTGTGATAAGGGCGAGGCGGAACTGCTGGCGGTGACCCACTGTTTTGCGACACCCTATCTGGCAGGATGCATTGACGCCATCAACCGGTACTACGGCAGAGAAGTGCCTGTGGGGATCAACTACAGCGATATCCGTGAAAATGACCGTGGGGTGTATGCCGGTGCGCTGTGTGACCATTTCCCCAACCGGTATCCGGCGGAAGTGTTCGGTACGGCAGAGGCAGCTCCTGATACCCTGGCGGTACTGCGGCAGATTCTGGCAGAGGCGGAAGACGGCAGTGTAACATTCGTGGTGACCGGGAATTTCGGTTCCATGGCAAAACTGCTCTACAGCGGTGCGGATGCCATTTCTCCCCTGACCGGGGTGGAGATGATCCAAAAGAAAATTGCCCGGACGGTGGTGATGGGCGGCCGGTTCTTTGAAAGCTGGCCCATGGTGATCTATCCGGACGGGAACATTGCGGGAAATCCCGTGACCTGGGAATGGAATGTGAAGGGAAGCAAGCTGGAAGAAGCAAGAGCAGCCTGCGATATGTGGCCGGGAGAGCTGGTAATGTCCAGCTATGAAATCGGCTCCTACATCAAAACCATGGTAGAATATCCCTCCAGAGCGGGAAAAGGCGATCCGGTGGCACTGGCCTATGAAATCCACAACTGGGGCAGAGGACGCTGCAGCTGGGACCAGACCGCCATGCTGGAAGCCGTCCGCCCCGGCAGATACTGGAACTACCACGACTACGGCAGAATCACCGTGAACGATGAATCGGTGACCCACTGGAGTCCCTCAGAAGAATACCGCCACACCTATCTGCTTCCCAAAGCCGACTATGAAACGGTACGGCAGGTAATAGACGACCTGATCGACGGAAAATGAGAAATAAGAGTGTAGAAATAAGAAATACAAGGCGATCCGGAAACAAAACACGGCTTGCAGAGGGGGAACAGTCCCGTTTCTGCAGGCCGTATCTTTCTATCAGATATTTCTTATTTCTAATCTCTTATCTCTTACTTATCTTACAGTTTCCATTCCCCGTCTCTGTATCCCAGCCGCTTCAGCATGTCCATGAGCTTGGCGGGTTCGTTGGAGGTATACAGATCCGCTCCCCGTTCACAGCCCATCTTCACGTGTTCTTCCAGCTTGACACCGGCACCCAGCCAGGTCTGGCATCCGTCCGCCTTTACGGCATCGAATACCGCAGGTTCTGCCACCTGACAGGAATTGCCCGCACTGTCCACACCGGGATCGAACAGGCAGACGCAGTACATGGGCAGGGGATATACGTCACCCAGATACTGCTTGTAGGGATGGAAGCCGTGAAGCTTGAACCGGCCGTTCCACTTGTCCTGCACATACTGGAGCAGCTTCCCGTCAAAGCTGTTGATGACACATCTGTCCTCCAGACCGTATTCCAGGATCATGGCGATGGTTCTGTCACAGCTTTCGGAGGCAAAGTCGTCCCCCAGATCCCGGAAATAGTCCTTGAATTCAAAATTGAAGGTCATTTTTGCGTCGCCTCTTCCGGGTACGGTATAACCGGCGTCGTCCATTTCCTTCACCAGTTCCAGAAATTTCCGGAAGGTGGGGACCTTTTCTCCGGCAAACTTCTGGTCTTTCTTGATCCCGGCGTCTGCTTCCCGGATTTCTGCCAGGGTCAGGTCACAGATCCGGCCGGTTTTATCGGTGGTTCTGTCCAGCTTGCCGTCGTGCATGACGATGATTTCCTTGTCCTTGGTCATATGCAGGTCCAGTT
>JAFQGY010000116.1 GCA_017415325.1 Clostridia bacterium | reverse complement strand
GCACCTGAGCGACAATCTCCCTCCTCCCCTATCCTCTGAGTCCCGTCCGGAAGGACACCCCTTCTATGGGCATAGAAAACACAACCCCGCTGTAGGCAGAACAATACTCAAAAATCCTTTTCCCTAAGTAAAAAACTCACACCACCGCCGTACGCCAGTACAAAAAAGTTCCCCACATTGCCCCGCCTTATTTCATATCTCCTCTTGCAAAACCGGTGCAAATCTGTTATAGTATATGCATAACCCACAAAATCCACCCCCATACAAGGAGGAAGCCTATGAAAACCGATTATCGTGCCGTCACCCTTACCGGCGGCTTCTGGAAGCAGAAGGAAGACCTGAACCGGGACGTCACCATTCCCGCTGTGTACACCCGCTTTGACGAAACCGGACGGATTGAAGCCTTCAAGTGTAACTGGAAAGAAGGCATGCCGAACCAGCCCCACATCTTCTGGGACTCTGACGTGGTAAAATGGATGGAAGGCGCTGCCTATGTGCTGTCCCGGGAGGATATTCCCGAACTGCAGGACAAAGTGGAAGCCCTCATTGATGAAATCGAAAAGAACCAGGGCGAGGACGGGTATTTCAATATCCACTTCACCGTGGTCAAGCCGGAAGCGCGGTTCACCCAGAGAGACTGGCATGAACTCTACTGCGCCGGACACATGATGGAAGCCGCCGTAGCCTATTACGAAGCCACCGGCCGGGACAGATTCCTGAAGATTGCCGAAAAGTACGCCGCCTACATCAAGGCCGTGTTCATGGACGGCACCGCAGAACCGAAGCCCGCCTTCCGTTCCCCCGGACACGAAGAAATTGAGCTGGCCCTGTACCGGATGTACCGCTGCACCGGGAACCGTGACTGGCTGGATCTGTGCGCCTACTTCCTGAATATCCGCGGTACTGCCGACGACGAACCCGGCGACACCACCTACTGCAGAGGCACACAGGTACAGGCCCATCTGCCCATCCGGGAACAGTTCTCCGCTGTGGGTCATTCCGTACGTGCCGGATATCTCTACACCGCCATGGCCGATCTGGCAGGGGAAACCGGGGACGAAGCCCTGCTCTTTGCCTGCAGACAGCTGTACAACGATCTGGTGAACGGCAAGATGTACATCACCGGTGGGCTGGGTTCCACCTGCCACGGGGAAGCCTTCACCATTCCCTACGACCTGCCCAACGACCAGGCATACACCGAAACCTGCGCCTCCATCGCCATGATCTATTTCGCCCACCGGATGAACCGGATCGAACGGGATGCCAAGTACGCCGACACCATCGAAAAGGAACTGTACAACGGCATGCTGTCCGGTCTGTCCCTCTCCGGCGACGCTTTCTTCTATGAAAATCCTCTGGAAATCCATCTGGACAACTACAAGAAGCAGGGCGGCCGGTATCCCATCACCCGCCGTCAGAAGGTCTTCGGATGCTCCTGCTGCCCGCCCAACCTGAACCGGGTGCTGTCCTCTCTGGGTCAGTATTTCTACGGCTGGGAAGACGGCAGGGTATGGGTCAACCAGTTCGGGGACAGCGTGTTTGCCGAAGGCGGCATGAAGATCACCCAGACCACCGGGTATCCCGTGGACGGAAAGATCGTTCTGCAGGCGGAAGGCACCGAAACCGTATACGTCCGCATCCCCGCATGGTGCCGGAAGTTCACGGCCAACCGGGCCTATGTGATGGACAAGGGATACGCCATGTTTGCCGGTGACGGGGAAATCATCGTGGATCTGGTGATGGAACCTGTCCTGATGCAGAGCGCTACCGGCGTTTACAAGAATCTGGACAAGGCTGCTCTCCAGTACGGCCCGCTGGTATACTGTGCGGAAGGCATCGACAACGGCAACGACATCCACAATCTGTATTTCGATACCCGCTCTGCGGACTGGAAGATGGAAGTCTGCGGCAAGTGCGGCTGCCCGAAGTTTGTGGGACACGGATTCCGCCGGATCGACCCCAGCGCAGACCTGTACTACCCGCTGGCCGAAAGCTTTGTGGAAACGGAACTGACCATGATTCCCTATCACGTATTCGCCAACCGGGAAGAAACCAATATGCTGGTGTTCCTGAGCTACAGATAAGATGAGTGAAAACAATATGAACATCAAAACCGAAACCTTCCGGATCACTGACTTTCCCGGACTCCCCGGAATCCCGGCAGTCCTGTACGGGGAAAGCTCCGACAAGGTATATCTGTACCTCCACGGAAAGCACGGCCGGAAGGAAGAAGCGCTGTCCCTTGCACCGGTGCTGTGCGAAGCCGGGTGGCAGATTCTTGCCGTTGACCTGCCGGAACACGGGGAACGCTGCGGTGACCCGAACGACCTGACCGTCTCCGGGGCAAAGAAGGAATGCTACCCCTGGGTCGTGATTCCGGAATGGCAGGATGTTATGCGCTGGCTCCGAAAGCGGTATGACAGAATTGCCCTCTGTGCGGTGAGCATGTCCGCCTGGTTCCTGATGCGTACCTTCCGGGACGACCGGTTTGACAGCTGTCTGTTCATCTCCCCCATTGTGGATATGCGTCTGGTGATCGAGGACAAAATGCGGGCGGCCGGAATAACTGCCAGTGACCTTGGATGGAAGCAGTTTCTTCCCGGTGCGGACGGGGAAATGATCGTCTGGGATTATTACGCCTACGCCTCCTACCAGCCCATCAACCGCTGGGACACACCGACAGAAATCCTGTGCGCCGACGGGGACGCACTGCAGCCCTATGACACCGTAAAAAAATTTGCCGACCGGTTCAGGTGTGGTGTCACGGTAATCCCCGGGGAACATTTTATCCCGCTGGACACACCGGCACTGCAGGACTGGGTGCGGGAGAAGATACAGTGAGGAAAACCATATGAAATTTCTGGACATCGGACGGCAGACAGACATATATGGTGACGGAATCCACGACGACACCCAAGCCATACAGCGGTGTCTGGATGCTCTGCGGGAGGGCGGCACGGTCTGGTTTCCCGACGGGATCTACAGAATTTCCGCCTGCCTGATCTTCTATTCCCACCAGCATCTGTGGTTCTCGGACAATGCGGTACTGCTGCGGGATGTGACGGACAGCGTGGAGCCTACCCGGTATCTGCTGGCGTCCCATTCCGACCCGGAAACAGGCGGATATGACGGCACCCATGACGTGACCATCTCCGGCGGGATTTTTGACGGAAACGCCGCCACCACCGGGAAGCTCACCATGTTCAACACCGTCCACTGCCGGGACATCACCATCCGGGGCTGCCGGTTCCGGAACGGTTCTCTTTGGCACTATATCGAGCTGAACTCCACGGAAAATGCGCTGGTCACCGACTGCATCTTCGACGGTGTCAGCTACACGGCCATGCGGGAGGATCTCACCAGTGAACTGGTACAGGTGGACGCCCCCCGGATCGGCACCTACGGCCCGGTGTTTGACTGCGAAGGAAACGAAATCCGTTTTCTCCCGGACGCCGTACCCTGCCGGAACATCACCATCCGTGGCTGTGTCTTCAAGTGCAGCGGATTCAGCGCCATCGGCCACCACGGCGACGATCCCCACAGCGGCATCCGGATTGAGAACAATATTTTCACAGGACTTTCCGGAAATCACGCCCACAGCCGGGGGTACATCACCTTTATGAAACATGTATCGGACGTGACCGTTGCCGGAAATGCGTTTCTCTCCGATGCAGGTGAAGGGCAGAAGAGTCTCGGTGTGGTGATGCTGAACCCGGATCCGGCAGCCTGTGTGGTGCGGGAGAATCGCTTTATGGGGCGGTTTGACGAGATCTGCACCGGCGGGATTACGGAGATGGGGAATGTAACCGAATAAAAATGAAAATACGCAGAGGGTTCGGATTGCCCTTTGCGTATTTTTTGGTTATAGAATTTTCTGTAAATCTTTTTGCAGTATTTCCAGATCTCCGGCAATAATATCCCACACCAGATGCAGCTTTACGCCATCGTAATTGTGCACAATTCTGTTGCGCAGACCATACATCTCAAACCATGGGATTTCCGGATGTGCTTCCATAAATGCATCACTGACACCGTGGCAGATTTCTCCGATCTGGCTGATATTGAAAACACAGGCTTCCACCAGCATACTGTTTGCCGAAAAGGTGTCATATGTCTGCCCTGCACAATAAGACAATACTTTTTCTACACATTGCAGCATTTTTTCAACCCGTTCAGGATCGGTCATAGATCTTCACCCCGCTTGCCTGAATCTCTCTGTCAATCCGGGAATTCTTTTCAATATGGGTCACATCCAGTACATCCACAGGTCTTTCCACAGCCCGCCGTACCGCTTCCATGAATCCCACAAACCGCAGTCCGGTCAGTCCACTGTCCACAAACAGATCCACATCACTTCCCGCATGGGCATTCCCTTTGGCGAAAGACCCGAAAAGGATGGCTTCCCGAATCTGATACTTTTCAAAAACAGGAACCAGCAGTGTACGGATTCCTTCAATCGTGATGTTGTCCGGCATGATATTCCCCTCCCATGCAATGATTTCTGTTTCTATTGTACCATATTTCTGGCATTTGTCAAGAGAGCGTATCCGGCTTTTCAGCAGACCATACTGACAAAACAGGAACCATGCCTCTCACACAGTCCCTGTTTTCCATCATATCTTTTTCGACATCACAAGAATCCGCGGCGCAAAGTCATACTTCTCGTAAAACCCCACTGCCGGATTGCCGATCACTACCCGCAGGTCGATCCGCTCCATCCCGGCTTTCGCAAAGGTCTCCATGGCCCAGTCTGTCAGTGTGCCGCCCAGACCCATACCACGATATTCCTCTGCCGTATACAGGTACTTCAGCTCTCCCACCCGGCCGGCTCTGTCCAGTCCGATGACACAGAATCCCGCCAGCGTATCGCCGTCCCAGGCTGTCCGGGCAAGCATGTTCCCTTCCCGGATACCGGATGCAATGGTTTCCACCGATACCGACACATCCACTGTGGGATAGATATACTCCCGGTTTTCGGCAATTTCGTTGTGATACTGCCCAAGCCCCAGCAGACTTTCTTTCAGGCATGCCGCTTCTGCTGCCTGCAGCATTCTGTATGTCAGTTCCATAGTTATGCCTTCTTCACCCACAGCAGTCTCGCCGTTCTGGGGGTTTCAAAATGCAGCGTCACTTCTCCGCTGGTCACCGGAATGGTCTCCCCGGTATCCTCATCGGTCAGAACCCATTCTCCCTCTTTTGCATAGGGCAGCGTCACCGTCAGGTCTTCTTCCACGCAGTCTTCCATCCGGAATGCCATCACATATCCCGTGTCGTCCTTGGCATCCACAAAGCTGTAGGCCGTGAACCCGTCCCGGTATGTGCTGTCATGCCACGGAGTCAGGGTATAGAAATCCTCCATCATGTACCGGCTGACCTTTTTCCATTCCGACAGGCCGAAGCGCAGATTGTCGAAATCCAATTCCGGATCCTGCACATACTGGGATTCCACGTTCAGCACCGTCAGGTAGGACGCACGCCAGATGTACTTGTCGCTCTTTCCCTTCAGATCCACCTGTCCGGCCTTTTCCCGGGTATTGGCACCGCAGAAGGGTACCCACTTATTGAAGGAGGTGGTCATGGACAGTCTCATAGATGTAGTGGTTCTGTCGTAGTCACTGCGGAGCATGGGTACCCCACGGCGCAGGGATTCCAGATCGTTCCGTCCGCCGCCGCTGGCACAGGAGTCCACAAAGCCGCATCCGCCGAAGGACAGCGTACAGGCAATGATGTCGTCCCACATCTTATAGTGGCCGATGACGAACTTGTTTTCCGTGATTCCCCGGCGGCCTTCCCCTTCCAGAGAATCCAGATACCGCCATAGGGCTCCCGGGTCAGAGTTGTTGTCTTCCCGGTAGATTTCCACTTTGTTTTCCCGCAGTACCTTGCAGACCCGTTCGGTAGTCCATGCCAGACATTCGGGAATCCCGATATTGTTGGAAATGGAGCCGATGCCTTCTCTGCGGATGGCCCATTCGTCCCGGTAGCCGTAATGCTTCACCAGATTTGCCGGATCCGTCACCCGTTCGGGTTCAAACCACATCATGGTGCGCATCCCGTGTTCTCTGGCAAAATCCGTGGATTCCAGGAAGGTTTTCTCCGGCCATTTGTTTTTGTCCAGTTCCCATGTGCCCACGGTGCCCCACCAGTCGGTCTGAGGGCTGGTTCCGTCGGGGGCAATATACCAGCCGGCGTCAAACCAGCGGATGTCCATATGCAGTCCTTCGGAGAGGATCTTTTCCATGGAGGGCCGCCATGTCCAGTGCCGTTCGGAAATACTGCCGTCGGAGTTGGGCAGACCCGTATCGTAGGCCAGGAAGCAGGTGGAGATGGGATGCAGCGGGGTTTCGGCATCAAAGGGAGGCAGATTGCAGTCGATGAACCAGTGCCGCCAGTAATTGGCCGCATAGTGTTCGTCCCGGACGGTATAGGGAGCCGCCACAAACAGCGCCGTACGGACGGTTTCCCCGGGCTTCAGATATGTACAGAGCCGGTTGGTGGACACGGCCGTATAGGTAACGCTCTTTCCGTCCCAGGCAAAGTCCGCCGTCCATGTGCCCGCCCAGCCGATGGCCAGCATCACGCCGCCGTTTCCGTATTCCAGATTGAAGTAGGGGAAGTTCACGTGGGTGGGTCTGCCGGAATCGGAGACGAAATGCACCGG
>JAFQGY010000115.1 GCA_017415325.1 Clostridia bacterium | reverse complement strand
ATATAGCGGGCGACCACAAGGCCTTCGGTGTATCCCGTTCCCTGATCGGCATGGCAGACGGAAGCGTACCGGAGCGGGAAGTGAACATGAGCGAATTCTGTGACGCCTGCAAAACGCTGGTGGACAAACGGTTTACATTCACATATTATCCGTTCACAGGAGAGACCTGTCTGTACGACCGGATCAATGACCCGTTGGAAATGACAAATCTAGGCGGCAAGCCGGAATATGCGGATGTAGAACGGAAATTCCTGATGGATGTGATTGATTTCATGTGTCTTGCCAAGGGGGTGCGTCTGGAAGCCCACGATCTGGTGCCGGAAATCAAAGCCGGAATCGAAAAAAAGCATCCGAAATTCATGGATGATTTTGACATCGCCTACCCTCTCGGCAGCTGGCGGGAAGTAGAGCGAATCGAACAGGCCGGACTGGATGCCACATACAACGAATTCTGCCGGGAAAGAGAAATCAAAGCCCATTATGGTGTATATTTCCACACGGAAAGGCCGAAGAAGTAATTTTTCCAAGGAGCGGAAAAGGAGAAAACCATGTATACAGGACATGTTTATGATAAACGAACTGCTGCCCCCATTGCCGGAATCTGCGTTACCGACGGGCGCAATATTACACGGACCGATACAGAAGGCGCATTTGCTCTGCCGGGATGGGAAAAAGCACATGTGATCAGTGTAGGAGCCCTGACCCTATGCCATACCGACTGGTTTTCCATGATAGAAGGTCATGAAGGTGCATTTGAATTCCATATCACTCCTGCCGAAACAGAAGCCGGTCACAGTTTTCTGCATATCAGCGATACCGAAATCACACATGGCTGCGGCTCCTGGCTGGATTTCGTGAAACGCTGTGTGCGGGAAGAAAATCCTGGTTTCCTGATCCAGACCGGTGACATCTGCCGGATCCATGGGCTTGAAAACCACTGGAAGTATATGAACTTCGACACCATGGGATGCCCTGTGCGGTATACCCTGGGGAACCACGACTATGTGGCAGACAAGTATGGTGAATATTCCTTCGAGAGACTGTACGGTCCTGTGTGGTATTCCTTTGATTTCGGCAATGTACATTATGTGATTCTGCCCATCAAATCCGGGGAGGCACCGGGCTGTTATGCCAGAGAAGACAGTGATATCTGGCTGAAAAAAGATCTGGAAATGGCAGATCCGGCAAAAAGGGTAGTGGTGTTCAGCCATGACCTCTGTGCCGCAGACGAGGATGGATTCAATATTCCCGTTCAGGGTGAAATCCTGGATCTGAAACAGCATAATCTTCTGGCCTGGTGTTATGGTCACTACCACATCCACCTGCTGAACGATCTGGGCGGCATCTACAACATCTGCACAGCCCGTCCCGATTCCGGCGGTATTGATTCCTCACCGGCAGCCGTACGGAAAACCAGTATCCACGACGACGGAACTCTGTCTTCTGTGATGCTGTATAACGATATTTCCAAAGCGGAAGAGGGAGATCCGGGCGTATGGCGAACCCGGCTGGACAACCGGATTCTGTTCAGCACACCTGTTTATGCCGAAGGAGCCGTCTTTGCCGCAACCTTCAGCGACGGATTCCCGAAGAATACCGCCATATACCGTCTGGATGCCGCTACCGGAAAAATCTGCTGGAAATATGATACGGTCAACGGTGTTAAAAATGATATGGCGTATGCCGATGGACGGCTGTATGCACAGGACAGTTTCGGCTGGGTATATTGTCTGCAGGCAAATGATGGTACCTGTCTCTGGAAAGCATGCCCGGATCTGGGCAGTTGTCCCCACCATACAGAGGTAGGTGTACTTGTCAGCGACGGCATGGTATTTACCGGCAGCGGCCGAAAAGTAACCGCGCTGTCTGCCGATACAGGTGAGATCCTCTGGGCAACGGATCGCAACCGGAATGGAGATGATTCCCCCACGCGTTTTGTACGTTTCAGGGATATGCTGATCGTCAGTCCCCAGTGGTATGGGATCTATGCACTGGACATCAATACTGGTAAACGACTCTGGGAAAACAGGGATCCATGGTACCGTACGTCCACTCCTGCCGTATGGGGCAATATGCTGTACACAGCCAACCGGGATGGTCTGGAATGTATTGAGGGGGAAACCGGGATCACTGTTTTCCAGTTCAAAACCAATCCAAAACAGGATGTCAATACAGCAAGCACTCCTTTACGTGTGGGCGATGATCTGTATCTGTGTACAACCGGCAGCGGCGTCGTGCGGTATTCCGGAAAAACCATGGAACAGAAAATGACATACCCCTGCGGCCCATCCATCGTATCGGCATCTCCTTATGTGGAAACCGGCTCCTGTCAGGTGCAGGGAACGCCGATTCTGGAGGACGGAAAACTGATTTATACAGGAGCGGACGGATACCTGTATATCTGCAAGGCAGACACAGCGGAATGCATTCAGAAATACCATATTGGCGCCCCTTCCTTTGTATCTCCTGTAAAAGCGGGTAAATATCTGATTACT
>JAFQGY010000114.1 GCA_017415325.1 Clostridia bacterium | reverse complement strand
CACCCAGCAGTCCGAACATCAGCCGCCCGATCACAACGCCCAGCATCCCTTTCACAAAGTCACCGAGGAATGTGAGGATTCCCATTTTCTTTCCGTAGGTACGCAGCATATTGGTAGCACCTGCGTTTCCGCTTCCCTGGGTACGGATGTCTTCATGATAGACAAACCTGGACAGCAGGATCCCGCTGTTTACACTGCCCAGAAGGTACGGAAACACGATACTGGTAATCACGCCCAGCGCCATCAGCAGGACAAACATGCTGTTATTTCCGGAAACCTGTCCCAGAAGACAGCCGAACAAACCGTCGTAGAAAAGATTTTCAAACATAATTCCGCCTCATCCTCACACATCTGCATTTTCGCCCTTCTGCCGCACAATCAGCCGGACAGGAGTGCCCCGGAAGCCGAAGGTGGTACGCAGGCAGTTTTCAAGGTATCTCTGGTAGGAGAAATGGAACAGCTCCGCATTGTTGCAGAACATGACAAAGGTCGGCGGGGCTACACTGGTCTGGGTCATATAGTAGATCTTCAGCCGTCTGCCCTTATCGGACGGGGGCTGCACTCTTGCCACAGCATCGGCCAGCACATCGTTGAGCATACCGGTGGACGCACGCATATTGGTCTGGTTGTGCACATAATTGATCTGTTCAAACAGCTTGTCCACCCGCTGACCGGTCTTGGCGGAGATGAACATGATGGGCGCATAGGTCATGTAGGACAGAGCATTGGTGATGTTCTTGGTAAACTCATTGGTAGTGCTGTTGTCCTTTTCCACATCGTCCCATTTGTTGACGCAGATGATGGAGGCTTTTCCGGCTTCATGGGCAAGGCCTGCAATCTTTTCGTCCTGTTCGGTGATGCCTTCCTTGGCGTCAATGACGATCAGGCACACATCCGCCCGCTCCACTGCCATTTTCGCCCGGAGCACGCTGAATTTTTCCACCCGTTCATCCACCTTGCTGTGGCGTCGGATCCCGGCGGTGTCGATAAAGTTGTACCGGCCGTGTTCGTTTTCCAGGAAGGTGTCGATGGCATCACGGGTGGTGCCGGCAATATTGGATACGATGAGCCGTTCGTCTCCCAGAATCCGGTTGATGAGAGAGGACTTCCCGGCGTTGGGCTTGCCGATGACGGCTACGGAAACCACATCGCTGTCTCCGTCTTCGGTTTCAAAATCCGGCAGAGCTTCCAGTACGGCGTCCAGCACATCCCCGCTTCCGCTGCCGTGGAGGGAAGAAAGGGGAATGGGATCAATGGAGAAGCCCAGTTCGTAGAATTCATAGAAATTGGCGTCCACATCCCCGATCCGGTCGGATTTGTTGATGCAGGGGATGACGGGCTTGCCGCTCTTTTTCAGCATTACGGCGATGTCCATGTCGTCTGCCAGAAGACCTGTCCGGATGTCGCACATGAACAGAATCACGTCTGCGGTATCAATGGCAATCTGCGCCTGTTCCCGCATCTTTTTCAGAATAATATCGTCCGTTTTCGGTTCGATCCCGCCGGTGTCGATGACGATCATGGTCTTGCCGCGCCATTCGGTTTCGCCGTAAATCCGGTCACGGGTCACGCCGGGGGTGTCTTCCACGATGGCTCTCTTTTCCCCGATCAGTTTATTGAATAATGTACTCTTACCAACATTGGGCCGCCCCACGATGGCAATTACCGGTTTTCCCATTTATTTTCCTCCTTTTTGGGGGATTGATCCTTGTTATTGTATTTATATTCCCAGCAGGTTTTCCAGAAATGCACCGCCGTCCTGTTCCGTGAAGCATACTTCCACGCCCAGAGTATCCGACAGTTCTTCCGGTGTCATGCCGCACAGGAACAGATCGCCTTCACTGCGCAGAGTCGTTCTGGAAAGCAGCAGACGGTCTCCCAGCGTCTTTCCGGCAAGCTGCTCTGCCATATCCTTCCCGGTCAGCAGACCCGTCACGGTGACATGCCCGCCGAAGAAGTTGTTTTTCACCACATACACCTGACAGTGCAGGTTCGGGCATACAGCCATTGCTTCTTCCGCCAGTTTCCGGATCATCCCGGCGGCGGCTTCCCCTGTGGCAACAGATACATGGCTTTTGGTCTGCCGCTCATCCTCGTCCAGCATCTTCAGCAGAGAGCGGAACTCGTTCTCAAAGGAAGTCAGCATCCCCACGCCGTTTTCGATCTGGGTATATTCTTCGTAATAGTCTTCTTCCGGCAGGGGAACATTGCCCTTTACATAGAATTCATCGGATACATAGAAAATCCGCTGCCCGCACTCTGCGAAGCACTTGTCCCCGAAACGGTTTACCTGTCCGATCACAGCACGGCATTCTTCCGGTGTGAAGGGTTCCAGCGGGTACAGCTTATCCCGGTATCCGGTCAGCCCCGCAGGTACAATGGATACGCTGTCCATAGCCGGATAGTATGCATACAGATCCTGCATGGTTCTGTCCAGCTCCGCACCGTCGTTGATGCCGCGGCACAGCACGATCTGTCCCCGGAGTTTGGTTCCCGCATCCGCCATTCTGCGCAGATATGCCAGCACTTCCCCGGAGCGCCTGTTTTTCATCATTTTCACCCGCAGTTCCGGGTTGGTGGTATGGACGGAAACATTCACCGGGGAGATATGCATTTCCAGGATCCGGTCGATGTCTTCGTCGTGGAGATTGGTCAGGGTGATGTAGTTGCCGTGCAGGAAGGACAGTCTGGAATCGTCGTCCTTGAAGTAAATGGATTCCCGCATCCCTTCCGGGTTCTGGTCGATGAAGCAGAAGATACATCCGTTTTCACAGCGATGTTTCTTATCCATCAGCGGTGTGGCGAATTCCAGTCCGATGTCGTCATATTCGTCCTTCCGGATGGTCACTTCCAAAAGCTCCGGCCCTCTGTGCAGCTTCAGGCATACCGTGCGCTCCGCCAGCCGGAACCGGTAATCCAGTACATCCCGGATTGCATGTCCGTTGATCTCCAGCAGAATGTCACCCGGCAGGATCCCTTTCTTCTCCGCACGGGAACGGGGCAGCACCCCTGTGATTTCCACCATATTCCATTCCTCCCGTCCGACTGCACCCAGCCCATATTACTGCATTATATTTCAGTATATATTATACACCAAAAACTTCCCGTGGTCAATAGATTTCCGCCCATCCTTTCGGCCAAAAAAAAGACACCGTTTCCCACAGGATTCAGTGTCTTTTCCATGAATGTCGGAATATACCGCAGTATGTACCGGAAACTTATGCGTTGGCTTCAGCTTCTGCAGCAGCAGCGGCAGCGGCGTCGGCAGCCTTTTCAGCTTCCACCTTGGCACGGAATGCAGCCTTACGTTCAGCAGCTTCCTTGGCTCTCTTTTCCAGTTCCTTCTGACGAACGGTAATGGCACGGGTGATGTCCATAACGGCCTTGTCAACGTCTGCACCGTATTCTACGCACATACGCAGAGCTTCGGTTTCGTCAGCCTTGATCAGCTTGAATACGTAGAAAGGAACCTGAATGGTGCGGTCGCCCTTCTTGGTTTCGTATACCTTTTCTTCCAGTTCGGCTCTTGCCAGGTCGAAGTAGAAGTAGTTGCCGGCGATTTCTTCGTCGATCAGGTCATCGGTCAGGGAGAAACGACGGCCGTAGATGAATACCTTTTCGTTGGTGAAGATCAGGTTGCAGCCGCAGAAGTAGTTGGTACGGTGCTTGCCGTCCTTACCCTTCATATAGTAGAAAGGTTCTTCCTTTGCTTCGAAGTCGTAACCCAGCAGGTTGATGGGCTTGAGCATCTTCAGGAAGCTCTTTTCGTATACTTCATACTTCTTTTCGGAACGTTCCTGCAGATTGCGGATCTTTTCGATTGCCTGGAATTCCACGTCGGTGTCGTTGGACTTACCGCCGGAAGCGAATACAACCACAAACAGACCTACGATAGCAGTGATGATACCGGGGATACGGGTAGACCAGAACATGCTGGCCAGGACAACACCGACAATCACGATCACCCAACCAATGATGGCGATCACGTTAATCGGCGGGGCGGTGAAATACTTGATATTACGCTTTGTTTCCATACCATACTCCAATTTTTGAAAAATTTTGTTGCAGCGATATGCGGCTTGGCAAGTGCATATCAATATAAGTATAATATCATAAAAATGCAATTATGTCAAGATGTAACATCGGACATTTTGCCGTAAACCCTGACAGAATCCGGAAAAATCGAAAAAAATCTCACTTTTCTCCCCTTCCGGCGCATTTTCGGACAACGATTTTACAGCAGTATCGTCTTACCGCAGAATGAAGGGCTTCATGTACCGGATGGTGTAATCGATGCCTGCTTCCCCCAGATCGCCCTGCCAGATGGAGGAGTGGGGTTCAATGCTCAGGCCTGCGTCGTAGCCGTACCGGTAGATCAGGGAGAACACGGTGGGCCAGTCGATGCTGTCCATGCCGGCGGGCGGGTTGTCCACGGAGTCTGTGCCAACCTTTGCCACGCCCTTGATGTGCATATGGGCCACTCTGGACATCCACTGATTCAGTTCAGCAATATAGTCCTGGTTCCGGGAGAAGGAGTGGGAGCAGTCATACTTCAGCATCAGTTCCGGAATTTCGCCCAAAACGATCTTCCACTGTTCATCGGTACACACAAAATTGCCCCAGTCACAGTTGTACACAGCAACCTTCATACCGTCATACTTTTTGGCTTCTTCCGTCAGCTGACCGAAATAGTCCACAGCCAGGCAGTAGTTCTTATACAGAGAAACGGAATCGTCATAGGCGCAGCCGCACACAAACACGGGAGAACCCACTCCGGCAACCGCTGCCATCAGTTCCTTCTGCAGATTCACAACATCCGCAGACAGCTTTCCGTCACGGATGGGAGCGGCATTCCAGCGGCCCACGGACTGTACGGGAACCTTATACTGTTCGATATACCCTTTGATTTCATCCTTGTGTCCGATAAAATACCGGCTGTCCTCATCGCTGTTGCAGCAGACTTCCATGAATGCCAGTTCTTTCTGTGCCAGATACTTGAAACCGTCTTCGTTCGGGAAACGGATCATACCGAGTTTCATAGATATTCCTCCGGAGAAAAAATTTTCGTTCTGTACTATTATACCATACTTTCCGTCAGATGCAAGTGGTATTTCGTTTTTTCTCCCGAAAGAATTCCCGCAGACGGAAAATCCCTCCCGCCGGATGTATACCGAAAGGAGGGATCGGGGAAAGCGGGTATTACTGTTCGATAACCTTTTTGTAGTTGTCGATCATGGTCGTCAGCTTTTCCTGCAGTGTTTTTTCCATACCGGCGTATTTGCTGGCAAAGGAGTTTTCGCTCATGGCAGATGCGTGGATCAGCCCCTGCAGGAAGGTGTTCAGCGGCTGATGCCATGCCAGAGCAAAGGAGTTGCCCAGACCGTCGTGGATCAGGTCGATCATCTGCGCGGACTCAGCATCACGGGTATACTTGACCTTCAGTGCGCTTTCATAATAGATGGGCAGCACGTTCTTGTGGGATTCCCGGCTCAGCACTTCCAGAACGGCACTGGCAAAGGACAGTCTGTCCACAGGCATGGTAACAGGCAGAAGCCCGATTTCGGATGTATCGTGTGCAGAGGTCACATAGTTTTCCTGCAGGCTGTCCAGCTTGGGATAGGGGATGATCCCGATTTCATGTTCGGAAGCACGCAGGGCATCGCTTTCCAGAGAACCCAGCTGCTGGTACCCGATGATCAGCATATTGCCGGAGGAGAACTGTTCCAGAACCACAGCCTGTTCACTGTTGAACAAAGACAGAGCGCCGGTCCCCTGGGAGTTCCACAGATCATACATCAGGTCGCACATCAGAATGGTGCGTTCGTTGTTCATGGCCAGAGTGGGGTAGCCTTCGTCGTCACGTCCCATATATTCCACGCCCAGAGCAATGGAGAAGGGAATGAACGGGCCCCAGTCCTGGAATACGCCGAAGCCCAGGGTGTCGCCGATGTTCTTGGTGCCGTTCCCATCGGTATCCACATAGGCGCCTTCCACCAGTTCGATCATCTTATCCAGCGTCCAGTCGCCGTTCAGTACGATTTCATACAGTTCGTTGCCGTCGCCGTACAGATCGGTATACAGGTCCTTGTTGTACACCAGACAGTGGGCGGTACGCAGGGTGTCGATGATGAAGTCACCGGCCATCATGAAGGTATCGCCTTTCCGGAACGCAATGTCATTCATGAAATCGCCGAACCAGTAGGGCTGGGTGAAATCGAAGTATTCCCCTTCGTCAGCGGAATAGAACATGCCTTCCAGCGTCAGCCCGGTCAGGCCGTACAGGTCGTTGATGATCACTTCGTAATCGTCGGAACCGGCCATGATGTAGGTACGCACATCGTTCTGTACGCCGTCATACCCAAGCTCCACATGGGCAAATTCCATCTTGATATTCAGCAGTTCCTCCACCGATGCGTTTCTTTCAAAAGCAGCGTCGCTGGCAGCTTCCCCGGTCAGTTCTTCCGGCCCTTCGATCAGGTAATTGGAGGAAGCCAGAGAGGAGGTGGCAGCATGGATACTGGTGTAGGTACGGAAGCTCTGTCCGCCGTAGTCAAAATCCGCAAAGGGATCGGATTCTTCGGTTTCCACAGCGGCGGTGTCTGCGTTGACATCTGCTGCAGTTTCATCTGTTTCACCGGATGCGCAGCCTGCAAGGGTTCCCATGCACAGGGATGCCGCCAGCAGAGCGATCCAGATCCGTCTGATATCTTTCATGATAGATCTCCTTGTATCTTTTTCTCCATATGTAAGCAAAGCACTCCACGGTACCATACAGGACTGTATCCTCCGGGAGTGCTTTCTTGCTTTACTTATATGACCAGTCTGTTCCGGTCAGAAACCAACTTTTTTAACTTAGTTGAGTTCTGCGAAGTACTTGATGGTACGAACCATCTGGCTGGTGTAGGAGTTTTCGTTGTCGTACCAGGAAACAACCTGTACCTGATAGGTGTCGTCGTCGATCTTGGTTACCATGGTCTGGGTAGCATCGAACAGAGAACCGTAACGCATACCGATCACATCGGAGGAAACGATTTCGTCGGTGTTGTAACCGAAGGATTCGGAAGCAGCAGCCTTCATAGCGGCGTTGATGCCTTCCTTGGTGATGTCCTTACCCTTAACAACGGCTACCAGGATGGTGGTGGAACCGGTGCAGGTGGGAACTCTCTGAGCGGAACCGATGAGCTTGCCGTTCAGTTCGGGGATAACCAGGCCGAT
>JAFQGY010000113.1 GCA_017415325.1 Clostridia bacterium | reverse complement strand
TCCACCGACGAATGCATAAACCGCCTCGAGATACCCGTGCTCGGCTTTATACCGGACGATCCCGCTGTGCCGCTGAGCATTTCGACGGGGCTTCCCGTGATCGAAAGCCCTTCGGCTGCAGGCTGATCCAGGAAGAAACGCTGCAGGCAGAAGAAATCCGGAAGATTGACTTTGCTGCCCTGCAGGATGCGGATTCCACAGACAAGATTCTGCTGGCAATGGGACTGACCGGCAGTTTCCATGGAGACCGGGTGATCCTGCGCACCGAAACCTACCGGAGGATCCATGATACCATGCGTACATATCATCCGGGGAAGGCATCCGATATCATGTTTGCTCTGGCCCACATCGGAATGCACACCACCTTTGACCCGGCTGTGGCGGAGGACGAAGTATGGCTCCTTGACGGATGGAAAAAATAGTACTGTTGTATTCCAGAATCGTTTCCACTGCCGAACCGATGTTTTACAGCACACAGCAAAAGAACTGCAGTTTTTCAAAACAGCTGCAGTTCTATTTATATGTGATTCTTTTGAGATGCTTTTCTGTACAGACAGCCCACCGATCCCATGAAGAACGGAAGGTTATAAAACCAGAGAAACAGGTGCGGCAGTATGCCTCTGGAAGGAGATCTGTCGGGAATCCTGCTTACCGTCTGTGACAGCCGCAATATCGTATTTCCCGAAGAATCCTCTGAATTCCAGAATCCCGTCCGTATCCGTTACATACTCTCCTTCGGTATGCCATTCTTCGTCGAACAGCTTTTTCAGCATGAGCGCCGATTTCTTGGGTGTCAGGTCGTGATGGAACAGGCCGCCGCGGACACGGTTTTCCACCCAGTTGTCGTTGAAGGAATGGGCGTATCCCTCCGGTGTGTTCCAGTAAAGAACGGATTCCACAGCAGGGTGGGAGAACCAGATGGAATACCAGAGCCGCAGCATATCCGCCTGCAGTTGTTCATCTTCCTCCGTTTCCCCAAAGGTCGGTACCGTAACTTCCCCGATTTCCAGCGGCAGACCCAGGGACGCCATCACATCCAGCCCGCGGAAGATATTTTCGGGATCATTGACAGGTACGCCGTTTCGGATGTCCCGTTCATATTCTTCCGGTGTGTGCGCACCAACCCCTGTATACAGCTGATTCTGCATGACGATTTTGTCAATGGAAACACCCTTCTGCAGATTGTCCCGGATCAGCAGATAGTATGGATCTTCCGTACGCATCCACGGAACCATAGCGGCTTCGTTGATGAGCAGGGTTTCGTTTGGAAAAACCTCTCTGGCAAGCCCGAAAGCCCATGCAATGACGTCCGGTTCGGCACTGAGACGGTATCCGTCTTTTTTCAGCCGCAGGACTTCATTGATGACTTCCAATTCATACATTCTGCCGCTGTACCGTTCTGCGATTTCCCGGAATCTTTTTTCGTATTTCTTTTTCAGTTCGGGGAGCGGCAGGTTGATGGCCCAGTCCGGCGTCCATTCATCGTATACCAGACAGTGCAGCTTAGGGAGAATCCCGTTTTCATCGCAGTATTCCACACAGAGATCCGTAGGCGGTCTACGGTAGATCCGGGGACTGTCTTTGGCATACCGGGGATTGCCTTCTTCCCGTTCATTGTCCTTCCAGAAGAAAGGAACCGTTGCCAGATTGAAATATTCCCGGAATAGTCTGCGGTACTCGGTATTATACGCTTCGTTTTCAAACTCATCCAGCATAAAGATATTGGCGCCGTGGCGGAATGCATGGTCAATCTGGTTTACATGCACCCGTAGACCGGAAACCGGCCTGCCTTCGGTATCCAGAATCTGCATCCGGCAGTTTCCTTTCCGGTTGGCTTCAATGCCTTCGGCGATCCGTTTGTCATATTCATCCTTTTTGCTTTCGTAAGGCTGCATATACATATCGCGTATTTCGGATTTTGTTAGCATAATGACTCCTTTCATCTGCGGCAGATTGTATCATTCAATCCGGATTTCCCGTACATACCCGTCCGGCAAACAGGCGGTCAAAAACCCGGAGGTTTTCATCGTTGAGATAGGTAAACATATCGCCTGTGTGAACCGGTGTCAGTCCTTTCTCCGCCGCATACTGCAGACATTCCGCAAGGGTGTTTTCCATCCTGTTTCTTTGCGCAGAATCTGCGGCAGCGGGCAGATGGCTGTCCGTCATATGGAGGAAGCCTGTGGGTTTCTGCAGTCCGATATGAATGGTAGTGGTGAGAATCTGCATAATCGGTTATCCCCGGGCAGCCAGTTCACGGTAGGTGTCGTTGATCCGGGTGATCCCGCCTTCTGCCGATTTGCTGACCCGTTCAATAAAGGAACTGAGAGAACCGGATTCGCTTCTGCTGAAAATCCGGATGATATCCGCAAGGCCTCCGTTCTGTTCATTGAAGGCATAACCGATATCCACCAGCATGGTGTCACGGATGATCTCAAAGGTTTTGGCGTCTTCCGGAGAATCGGCAAACCGTACCTGCAGTGCGGTTTCAAAGCTTACAGGCAGTACATTGTAGTAGCACTGATGGGCTTTTGCTTCCAGAATGGTGGCAATGGTGTCTCTGTTGGCGTATGCGGTGGTGGGAATGCCCCAATATGCGTCAAAAGCACCGGTGATGTATTCTTCCTGCAGTTCGTCCATTTTGGGTACCGGCAGCGTGCCCATAGTGAACTCGGATTCTTTCACGGTTTTGGTGATCTGGGTGATCTGAGAATAATTGAACAGTCCCTGTCCTTCTCTGAAATAGCTGACGCCGTAATCCCATTTGCCATCATCGATGGTATCCACACCGAATTCCATCAGCTTTTCAAAGGATTCCAGAATGGTCTGCAGCCGATCCTTATCCACATCCAGCATCAGATAGCCTTCTTCATCCTGGGTCAGCACGGTTCCGCCCAGACTTACCTGGAAATTCACAAGCCCCAGTGCATTGCTGATAAAGCCGTACTGGTCTTCTCCCAGCGTGATATCCCCGTCACCGTTTACATCCAGTGTGGTGTCCTGCACCATGGCGATCAGGTCTTCCATATACCAGTTGCCGGCAAAAATCTCATCATAGGGAATTTCAATGTTGTAATCCTTCGCCAGATCCTTGTTATAGCAGAGGATCATCGCCAGATACAGGGGACTGTAGGTGAGATAGTTGGAGGCGAAATACATATGGTTGTTTACGGTAAAGGAATCGGCAGTCTTTGTCCACCAGGGGGCGTCAAAGTTGAATTCCGGACAGCTGCGGATATCCAGAAAATACCCTTTCAGTGCGTTGGCTACTGTCTGGTTGTCGTTGTTATAGGAAAGATCGTAGGCATCCTCGCCGCCCTGTACGGCTTTTTCAACAGCAACCGTGATATTGGGGAAATCATCCAGCAGAACCAGCTCCAAAGAACAGTTGAAGTCCTCCATGACCTTTGCGTCAGCATTGAACAGGGCGTCGTTGACTGCTTCCCCTTTCTGTTCGGTGGTATTCAGATATTTACTGAATCCATTGCAGGCGGCATACCGGAGTGTATAGCCATCCAGATCTTTTACAGCAGGACCGGCTACGGTTTCCGGGGTTGTATCTGTGGTTTCTTCCAGAAGAGTTTCTGTTTCCGAAACGGTTTCTTCTGTCTGCGGTTCTGTTTTTCCACAGGCAGGAAAGCTGGCAGCTGTCAGAAGTGCCAGAAAAAGGGCAATGCGGCGCGTCCATGTGTTTTTCATTTTCGTATCTCCTCTTTGAAATATTGCAAAATATAATTGTTATCTTACAAAAGCTGCATCTGCAGCAGAGCGATGCTGTGGGGCGGCAGGGTGACTTCCATCCGGTTCTCTTCTGTCCGCACCGGCAAATCCTGTCTTGTGAATGCAGAACCGGGTACTACGGTTTCGGAAGTGTATACACTGGCGGAAAGCAGATCCCGGCAGTCCTGCAGAGTAAACTTTTTGTCTTTGTCATAGGAACGGTTGATCAGGGTGCAGGTCAGCACGGAATCCTTCCGGGTGGCAACCACATCCTGCCGGATCGCGCAGATCATTCCGCCGGCATGGTGTTTCATCAGGGAAATCGCCACACCTGCCGGTGCCAGTACGGCTTTGTCCGGATATACCATGATGGAGCCTTCGTTGACAGATTCAAAGTGGCAGGCCATGCCCACACCGTATTTATCCGCATTCTGGAACAGCATATTCAGGAAGGAAGCTGCAAAAATCCCTTCACTGACACTGCCCGTCCGGTACCAGGCATACCAAGCATTCCATTCGTCAAAGGAAATTTTGATATCCGAACCGCCCAGCAAATCCCGCAGGTCTTTGATGCAGGTGAAATTGTGGGTGGTTGCGCCCTGTATGAAGGATGTATATTCCTGTTCTCTGGCAGCAGGATCCATAAAGGCCGGAAATGCGGTGTAGTGGTGCAGGGAAACCATGGAAACGATGTCGGCCAGTGCCCTGGCGGAGCCTTCCACCCATTCGGGATTCGGATAGGGGCCGGAAGAGCAAAGGGTCAGCCCGGGAGAAACCTTCAGCATCTGCAGAGCGTGTTCCCGTACCACTTTTGCATATCCTTCCGGTGTGTTAGCGCCTTCCATATGGCCGTATCCCGCTTCATTTCCCAGTGACCAGAACTGTACATTATAGGGTTTCGGATATCCCCGCCGGATACGCAGTTTTCCGTATTCCGTATTTTCGTCCCCATTGCAGTATTCCACCCACTGTGCGGTTTCTTCCGGGGTGTTCCAGGTAGGATTGATGGTGATAAACGGTTCCGCACCGATTTCCTGACACAGTGCCGCAAAATCATCGGTGTTGATGTCATGGAAGTCATAGCCGGTGGTATGGGGCTGTGTTTCGATTCCCAGATAGGACTGGAGCGGAGAACGCATATTTCTGGGCAGCAGACCGTCCTTCCAATGATATTCACCCGCAAAGTTTCCGCCGGGCCAGCGCAGCAGCCGGATCCCCAGTTCCTTCATTTTTTCGATCACATCCCGGCGCATACCGTGGAAATTGTCCGAAGGCATCAGCGAAACGGCACCGATCATCAGGGTTTCTGCCGCCGCAAAGGTGATTTCCAGTCGGGCTTCCCAGTCCTCCCGATCTGGGTACAGGAGCAGCGTGTACTCTTCGTAATCCCCTGTGCCAACCGTCAGTTTTTTGCTGTCGTATACGTTCCGGTCTCTGTCCGTCAGCGAAACGGTTACTTCTGTTTCTGCCGTTGCCTGTGCTGCCAGTACAAAGGTATACGCAGTGTCTGCACGGATGTAAAGATCCTTCTGGCCGAAACCGGCTGTTTCCGTGCTGTAGCTGGTGATGTACTGGGCATTCATCTCATGCTTTCGCTGCATTTTGTATCCGTCACCATGGCGTGTGTAGGAAGTACCGTGCGACAGAAATTCATAATTGGTACCAAAGTGGAAATATACCTTTTCCCCGATGGGATACCATTCATGGGCACAGCCGTACCGGCCGGAGTACCCGACAAATTTCCGGTTTCTCAGGATCTCTGCGGAAAGTCCTCCGTTGATGCAGGCTCTGGTATGTTCCAGATTGTCTCCGAACAGAAGGGGAGAAATGTACTGCGTGGAATTCCAGTCCATTGTAACGGTCACATCTTCATGGAAAATTTCATTGCCGTCCGCAGTCGTATTGTCGGACAGACTTGCACACTGTGCTGTGAGCACCTGGATGTTGCTGTTGATGATATCCGAGATACTGCACCCGAACAGCAGAGACATATTTTTCAGGATTTCAATATCGGGACAGGCAAGACCTCTCTCCCATTTGGACACGGCTTTGTCCGTAACCATCAGGTAATCCCCGAGAGCACGCTGGGAAAGGTTCAGTTTTTTTCTGGCGGCATGGATAAATTCGCCGGTTTTCTGCATATTCATAGGGGTGTCCTCCATATGATCTGTGGTTTATCTGTATTATACCATACTTCTGCGCCGGTTGGTGTCGACTGTTGGTTTACATGATGATTTGGCACAGGAACAGAGAATAACGCAAAAAGCAGAAAACATGTCAGAAGTACGGGTACCTGAACCGGATGCAGTCACATACCGTACCGGAGTGCCGGCAGATGCGTACATGACAACCGGCAGGAACATATCCGCATGAAAAACGGCCTTACTCCCGATACAAACAGGAGCAAAGCCGTAAAAAAGTATTTTCTATCCCCCAAGCCCACCAATGCAAGCATTTTCGGCGATTTTTTGATTCTTTCAGCGTTACCTTAATAAATCCCGACAAAGGACAGCACCGGACATACCCGTGCATCGGTAATCCGGATCCGGACGGCATTGGTACATACATTCACCCGTTCCAGCTTCTGATATCCGATGGTGGTACCGGATGCGATGGTTGTCCATGTATCATCCGGCAGACGGGCTTCCATGACATATTTTTCCACCCGCTGGCTCATAGGGATATGCTCCTTGATCCGGATGCAGGAGATCTGCTGCGGACTGTGCCAGCGGAAGGTCAGCGAAACGGTATTCTCTCCGTCAAAAGGCTTGTAATATGCATCATACGAATCCGTCCGCAGAGCTTCGGCGGTGTGGTATCCGTCGTCCCTGTCCGCTGTGATTTCCGCTTTCTCCGTAAGATTTACGGCAAAGACGCTGCGGATATGCTCCCCCATTTCCCGCAGTCTGCGTACATCTGTCTCATGGAGAAGACCGCGGCGATCCGGCGGAATGTTCAAAAGCAGAGTGCAGTTCCCGCCGACCGTGCGGTACCAGATGTCCAGCAGTGTTTCCGTGGAGCGGACTTTGTCATCTTCATGCGAATGATAGAACCACCCGGGACGGATGGAGGTATCCGTTTCCGCCGGACGCCATCTCAACCCCTTTGCCCCTTCCAGAAAGCTGCGGCTGCCCAGATCCCGTTCCATATCTCCGATTTTCTTTTCCCGGAATGCAGTATCATCTGTCTGCTGGCTTTTGGCGGCCACTTCCTCCGGGGTATCAAAACCTGTTGGCAGAACAGACCATTCGCTTTCTCTGGTGTCTCCCGCTTCGTTGCCGCACCAGCGCACATCCGGTCCGCTGACGGAGATACAGGCACCCGGCTGCAGCTTCCGGATCAAGGCATAATACCGATCCCAGTCATAGACCTGCACTTTGCCGTTAGGGCCTTCGCCGCAGGCACCGTCAAACCATACGGAAAAAATATCTCCGTATCCGATAAGCAGTTCCGTCAGCTGGGCGCAGAAATAATCGTCATATGCTTTGCCCTGGCCGTACATGGGAGCGTTCCTGTCCCAGGGAGAGAGATACACGCCGAATTCCAGTCCCTTTTCCCGGCAGGCATCGGCCACATCCCGTACCACATCTCCCTGTCCGTTCTGAAAGGGACTGTTTCTGACACAGTGCTCCGTATGAGCAGACGGCCAGATACAGAAGCCGTCGTGGTGCTTGCAGACCAGAATAACCCCTTTCATGCCGGCGGAAGCAATAGCGTCGATCCACTGCCGGGGATCATATTCCGTTGGATTGAACAGAACGGGAGATTCTTTGCCGTCTCCCCATTCCCGGTCGGTGAAGGTGTTCATATTGAAGCAGATGAATGCGTAAAATTCCATCCCGGCAAGGTGCAGCTGTCTGGCGGACGGATGGCACTTCACCAATGCTTTATCATATTGGAATTCAGGATACATGTTATTTCCTCCGGTGCAGAATGAAATGTTCGGGAGAGTACCCGATGCTATAGAATCGTACCTGCAGCATATCCGATGAATTCATCCCCGTTCCGGCGTCCGTTGTACCAGATATGATACAGACCGTTTTCATCCCGCACTACGGCAGGTTTGTAACAGGAATGCTCATCCCAGGTACCCGGTGTGGGCGTTACCAGCGGATTCTCCGGAACTCTGTGCCAGTCTGTGATCCCATCCTTCGAACGGGCCGCACAGATGCAGGCGGTATGGATATCTCTGTATCCGATGTAGAACATAAGATAGCTGTCTGCTTCTTTCCAGATCTGCACAGCACCGATCCGGTTCTGTTCGTATTCGTTTTCGGGCGCACAGGTAAACATGGGGTTGCCGGCATACTTTTCCCAGTGGATACCGTCATCGGATTCCGCATAGCAGATTACATCGGGTTCATAAGTTTCCCCCGCTGCGTACCACATCCGGTATTTTCCGTTTTCAAACATGACAAAGGGATTCATGACGGATTCCTTTTCAAAATCTGGTTCCGGAACCAGAACCGGTTCCTTATAAAACCGTTCAAAGTGAATGCCGTCATCGGAACGGGCAATGCCGATCCAGGATTTTCCGTGATCTCCCTCCCAGTATTGGCTGGTATACCACATCAGATATCCTGTCCCATGGGGATC
>JAFQGY010000112.1 GCA_017415325.1 Clostridia bacterium | reverse complement strand
ATGGACTCTGCCGTAGGAGCCGATATAGTTGTCGGTGATGGTCAGGTCGTGGTTTACTTCGTCTGTCACAGGCACCGTATTGACGCCGTAGATGGTGATCCCGCCGGCACCGATGTCCCGAAAGGTACAGTGGGTGACCTCCAGATGGGAAACGCCGTTCTGGATTTCCAGTGCATAGTTTCCGATGCCGGTGAAAGTACAGTTGTCAAATATGATGTGGGAGCTGTTGTTCACCCGTACGGCACCGTGTATGTCAGACGCAGCCTGAGAGGTAGCACGGGTGGTGCTCTTCCAGTCACTGCCTACAAAGCCGATGTTCCGGAAAGACAGTGCCGGGGTTTCCGCTGTACCGTGGAATCCGTCGATGGTCAGGATCACGTCAATATCGGAGGCATACAGGGTGCATTCGTCGATTTTCTCGCCTGCCTGGGGGATGTAGAGCAGCTTGTTTTCTTTTTTGTCCACATAGAATTGTCCGGGCTTTTTCAGCATTTCATATACATTGTCAAAGTAATAGGGAGCACCCTTGGTGTACTCGATAAACGCCATGCTGCTGTTGGTTTTGGTGGTGATCCGGTTGCCTGCCGTGTCGATGGAGCCGATTTCCAGCCGTTCGTCGTTCCAGTAATGGAACATATGGATCTGGATGTCCTCCGGACGGGAGAAGGTTTCGATGGTTTCGTCCCGGTAGCCGAACATGTTCATGCTTTCGTTCCACTGCACAGAGGAGATGGTGCGGTCCACCAGCTGGGCCATCAGTTCTTCCTCTCCTTCCGGATAACGGGGTCTTTCCAGACGCTGGCCGGAGACGGAGAAGCACTGGTTGGGATACAGAACCTCTCCCCGGACTCTGGGCAGGTCGGCAGCCCATACGGTTACGCCGTTGACCGTGGTTTCCGCAAATCCGGTCACCGGAACCCATGCGCAGAACCGGGCTTCGTTTTCATCTTCACAGACAAACTGTACCGTGGAGCCCAGTACACCCACACCGGCGGCATCCAGTGTCATGGTACGGCTGATCCGGTAGTCGCCGCCTTTCATCTGTACGGTGATATCATAGGGGTCTTCCGATGCTTTGGCAAGAATCCCGGCCATGATCTCGTCCCCTGTGGCAAAAGGAGCGGATGCACTGCCGTCACCCCCTGTCCTGGCACCGGGGTCTGCATACAGTGTCAGGGACTGTCTGGTCAGCTTTCCTTCCAGAATGGTTCCGTTTTCGTAAGTCATGCTGCTTTCCTCCATTTCTTTCCGCAGAGCCATAACGGCCCCCTGCAGTTGGATCCGGTCACTGCCGGTGATAGCCATTTTTCCATCCTGCAGCGTGATTTTGTACCCTTCTTCCATGGTTTTGTCCGCCTGCAGGAGAATCTGCCTGTCATACCGTTCCTTGTCCACTTCGGCTATACTGATTTTCTTTGCCGGAAGCAGCCAGCCGGTTTCCTCCAGAATGGTTTGCTGCAGTCCGAGGGCGGCTTCTTCTTCGTTGTTCACGGCGTCTGTATACAGGATGCTGTATTCGCGCAGTACATTGCCGCCGATGGTGGGACTGTCTACCCGATAGGTTTTCTTCTGGGTGAACAGGTCTCCTCCTTCATAAAGACCTTCTCCGTCCCAGCCCAGGGCAAACTGGACGAACCAGGCACAGGCGGACTGAACAGCGTCCTCGGAACCGCCGGTCAGCACATAACGGTTTCCTTCTCTGGCAACGGCAAATTCTCCCTGCCGCAGATCCGCTGCATACCGGAGCGTTTCCGCACGGTTGGTCTGCCCTACAAGAATTTCCGGGGTATCTGCGGGAACTTCTTCGCCACGGTTGACCCAGTCTGTGGTGATACTGATGGTGTAACCGTTTTCTTCAAATGCACTGCGCAGATATACCGCCGCACTGACCTCGCCATCCGAAGCGGAATCGGGACGGACAATGGTGTACCCGCCAAAACGCTCGGCAAGGGCTTCGGCGGAAATGGTGTTTTCGGGCTGCGTATTGTCACATCCGGTGAGAAAAATTATCCCTGCGGCAAGAAGGACAGCGGTCAGCAGAGACAGAAATCTGGTACGCATGATAGTATCCTTTCCGGTGTTTTTTCTTCATTATACTGTTTTTCTGACAGAATGTCAAGGCAATACAGGGGAATAGCATAGTGAAAATGACGGGGATAATTGACTTTTTGGGGATACACATGGTATAATGAGGAAAAACTGCAGAATGAAGGAGACATACCATATGATTCAGCGCGCTATCACTGCTCCGGCATGGCTGACCTCCGGCGGTATCTACCAGATCAATCCCCGTACCTTTTGTGAAGCGGGAACCATCGCCGCCGTAACCGCAGAACTGCCGTATCTGGCCTCTCTGGGGTTCGGTACCATCTATCTCTGTCCGATCTTCACGGAGGATGCTTCCGAAAACCGGGAGAACTGGAGCAGCCGCCAGAAGGCTTCCGAAACGAATAATCCAAAAAATCCCTACCGGATGAACGATTATTTCCATATTGATGAAGAATACGGCACCATGGAGGAGCTGGCGGCCTGCGTAAAGGAATGCCACAGACTGGGGATGCGGATTCTGCTGGATCTGGTGTACCTGCACATCGGCCCCAATGCCGCCATTCTGCAGATCCATCCGGAATTTGCAAAGCAGAACCCGGACGGCAGCTTCATAAACGGTCCCTGGAACTTTCCCCTGCTGGACTTTGCCCACCCCGGCCTGCGGGAATATCTCTGGTGCAACATGGTGTACTATATCGGTGTGCTGGATGTGGATGGATTCCGGTGTGATGTGGGAGACGGGGTGCCGGTGGATTTCTGGGCGGAAGGGCGGAGAAGAATCCGTACCGTGAAGCCCGATGCCCTGCTGATCAACGAGGGTGCAAAGGGCGAAACCCTGCTGACGGGATTTGATGCCATTTACGGCTTTTCCTGGCACAGCTGTATCCATGATATACTCACAGGGAAGAAACCGGCATCGGCACTGCAGCAGGACTGGGAGCGCACCCACAGCCAGTATCCGGCAGGCAGCATCATTCTCCGGGACATGGACAACCACGATACCGTCACAGACTGGCCCGGCCGGGTGGAAACACTGGCAGGTCACCGGGGGATGGATCTGATTCAGGTGCTGAACTATGTGATGGACGGGGTACCCATGGTGTACTGCGGCAACGAACTGTGCGACGAAACAAAGCTGAGCATGTTCGCCAACCGGTTCCACCCGGGAAAGTTCCTGCCGACACCCCGGGGAGATGCCATGAAGAATACACCGGAGGCTATGCGGCGGCAGGAGATTCTGCGGACAATGAACGGACTGCGGAAGAAGGATGCACTGTACAGAGAAGGGGAAATCCGGTTTACGGAACATGACTGCCCGGATACGGTTGCGGCATTCTGCAGAGAATATGGTGAACGATGCATATGGTTCGCCGGTAATTTCTCCGACCATACGGAAGAAGTGACCCTGCCGGACTATACCGGAGAGGTGATTCTGTCAGACGGTGCGGAAATGCTCTCCGACGGACGGATCCGACTGGAAGAAAAAGGATACATCCTGGGAAATAAGAGATAAGAAGTAAGAGATAAGAGATACTTATTCGGGAGAACAGTCTGTTGGGGGATAGGCAGTTCTCCCCTTTTTTGCCCAAACACAAAAACATCCCCCGGATCTTCCGAGAGATGTTCCTGTAATCATCCTGTTTCTGACTTCTTATCTCTTATTTCTTATCTTTCCATCGCCATATCCAGATACCGGCTGCTGGTTTCCGCCAGTTTTACTGTGGCGTCAAAGTCCATGCCTCCTTCGGTTTCCAGCGACACAGCACCGGCGTACCCGGCTTCTTTCAGTACCGCAATGCATCCTGCTACATCCACGGTTCCGGTACCCAGAGCCACACAGTTTCCGGCGGTGTCCAGATCCTTGGCATGGAAATGCACCACCCGGTCCACGACGGTTTTCAGCACAGCCACTTCACCGTCGCCTTCTCCCAGAGACCGCCAGTTTGCCGCACCGTCACGGGTTTCCACATATCCTGCCCGGTGGATGTTGGCGCAGTCGTAATTGATGCCCAGCCAGGGGGAATCCGATATACCCAAGATCCGCTGCAGTCCGGAGGATGTCAGAGAAAAGGTGCCGTGGGGTTCCAGAGCCAGCGTTACCTTGTATTTTTCCGCCGTTTCCAGCAGCATCAGAATCCGTTCTTCCAGACGGGCAAAGGCGTCTTCCTCCGGCATGTCCGCAGGCTTGTGTCCGTCCCCGAAGTCCAGCACAGGAATACCGGCAGCGGCAGCCCATTCGATGGCATGGCGGATGGTGGGGATGCAGCTTTCTCCTGCCGGGATCAGCGCTCCTTCCGGTGTCCAGAGAGAGGTCACGCCCAGAAATCCGTGATCCTTTGCTTTCCTGGCAAATACCACCGGGTCATCCTTGTCCAGCACCACATGGTTGCACCAGGGATTGGTGGCCTGGGTTTCAAAATACCGGTATCCGGCGGCGTAGATGGCGTCCAGTGTCCGATCCAGATCATATTCCCGGAATACGACCGTTCCGCATGTTTTTTTCATATTGTGTTCCTCCTTACAGAACCTGTTCCAGCGGGATGCCCATCATCCGGGCAAAAATGCCGATTTCTTCAGTCCGGTCTCCGATGCCCAGCGCCAGATGGTGGGTAGGCCCCGCTTCGCACCAGCGTTCCACAAATTCCGTGGCGGGAACGGCAAAGCAGCATTGGGTATTGGTATTGCCCGTCTGGGGAATGGCGCCCGGCATGGATGTGCCTCTGGCCGAGATCAGCTTCAGTTTTCCGTCCCCGCCCACCGAACAGGACAGCAGGGATACCGGCCCGGTTTTCAGCTTGAATTCCACCGATACCCCCGAGCCGGGTTTGCCGTGGAACCGTTTCAGCTTCCGCAGAATGGGCCTGTCGTTGCTGATGTTGATATTATGAGGGCCGTCGTGGCCGATGAGTACAATATCGTCGCATATATCGAAGGGATGCAGTTCCGCAAAGGATCCGCCGCCGCCCACCCGGTTCATGATGAGCATGGCAGCTGCCGTTTTCAGATCCGCCTCCCCTGCCAGCGGAATGTTCCGGCTGGTCAGCAGGGAATTGCCGATGATCAGGTTGGCCGCCAGTGTTTCGTACCGGTTGCCGTGCTCGCCTTTGTAGAAATACGCCAGAGCGGTCAGACCGTTTTCCTCCACCAGCCTGTCCAGACCCAGAGAACACCGGGCAGACAGTTCCAGATCTTCATCCCGGACAAAATCCGTCAGCGGATCGCCGGAAGGATCACGGATGTCGAAAATATCCCGGATCTCTCCGATGCGCCTCCGTACATCCGCTTCTGATGCACCGTCCACATATTCCGAAAGCTCGCACATTTCCAGCATTTTGACGTGGGCTCCAAAAGCAGCGGAGAATGCGGTGGGGTCGGTGTTCATGTCATACATACCGTCATAGGTGTGCCCCAGATAGCCGAACTTGGCATATTTGAAGGCGGAAAGTGCTGTAATGGCCCGTTCCAGAACGGCTACCCGGGAGGCAATACGCTCCGTACGGGACGCCGCTTCCACCAGATAAAAGGGTTTCGGCGCACCCAGACGGGCATATACCCCGGAAAACTCCGGCATGGAACAGATATCGTCGTTGCACAGCTGCAAGTATGTGGTGGTGTTTTCGTAATCCAGTCGTTCCAGCGGCTGCAGACCCACCAGAATCTGGGGCACGGGCAGATATTTCGCAAAGGGGAAAACCACAGCGGAAGGAATATAGGTGGCCATGATGATGAACAGGGCATCCAGATCCGCGGCCTGTGCGGTTTTCAGGCAGATAAAGGAAGAATCAATATCGTCGGCAAATCCCAGATCGATCACGGTCACATCCGGAGAGAAATACCGGGCAAAATCCGCCTGTTTCTCAAGGAGTGTTTCTTTCAGCCCGTCAAACTGGGGCCAGTATACGGCGTGCCCCATACCGATGATGCCGATGCGGGGCTGGCGGGTGTGTCGCATGGTGTACCTCCTTCAAAATAAGAGGTAAGAAGGAATAAGTAAGAAGTATATTGGAATCATATTCTCTCTTACCCCGGGCGTTTACCGCTCTTTTTAATCTCTTATCTCTGATTTCTTATCTCTTATTTTTTTACTCCGCTCTACGGATCACTTCGTCCTGCATATCTCTGGACAGCACCGTAAACAGAGCGCTGTATCCGCAGATCCGCACGATCAGATCCGGATGGGTACCCTTGTGATCCCGTTCTTCCATCAGCATTTTTTTGTCCACCACATTCAGCTGCAGTACGGGAATCTTCATATCTATACAGGTGCGGATATAGTCCGTCATGGTGGCAAGGTATGCGTCTCCCTCGCCCATGGGAATGGCAATGTCGAACATCCCCACGTCGTCGTATTCCGCTTTGGTCAGCCGGGCCATGGAAGCGGCGGCGGTGGTCAGCTCCGGCAGGGATGCCATGTTCATCTGACGGGACAGATCCTCTCCCGCAAGCCGTCCGTCCGGTGTGGCAGGGGTATTCCGCCAGCTGTGGAACATGTAGTAGGTGAACAGGGAAGTGTGCCATTCGATGCCCCGGCCGTTGTAAATGCTCCGGGAAACCTGCCCCAGATCACAGGACAGTGCTTCTGCAAAATCATCGGCACTCTCAGAATGGCCGAACCGGTTGTCGCTGTTTTTGATCCGCTGGCGCAGGGATTCCTGTCCTTCAAAATTGGAGAACACCGCATCGGTCAGTTCTTTTGCAGCCCCGGTTTCGTAGGCGGTCCGGAGACTCAGCAGGCTGTCGCAGAGGGTACCGAAGCCCACCAGAGACAGAGTCTTGTTGTTATACCGTGCCCCGCCCTGACAGATGTCCAGCCCACGCTGGATACAGTCGGCGGTGAAGGCGGACTGGATCGGTTCCAGCTGGATGGTGTGGTGGATTTTTTCATAGGGCACCAGCGTTTCTGTCAGCACCCGGATATAGGAGCGCAGATTGGCAAGGAAGGAGGCATACAGTCCGTCGAAGGTGTCGGTTTCAAACTTCCCGTATTGGTAGAGCTTTTTTTGTCCGTCGTTCAGCGCATCTGCTCCCTTCAGGGTGTCCAGCAGCACCTGGGGCATGTTCAGGTAGATGTATGCCCGGCTGTGGAACTGGTTCCGGCAGATGACTTCTTCACAACCCACGCCCACATAGCACCGGGCATCCTCCGGCCGCAGTCCCATCCGCTGGAACATGGGGACGATATAGTCGTCGTTTTCGATGATGATGTTGTTGTGTCCCGTGTGGATCAGGGAAGACAGTCTGTCCAGATAGGCTCTGGGACTGCAGGCACCGGCTCTGGCGTTGAGCTTGGGATGGATCAGTTTGTTTTCCAGATAGGTGTTGATGACCATGTCGGTGACGGCATTGTACACCGGGTTTCCATCCGGGTCGCATCCGCCGATCATGACCGTCACGCCGTTGTCGAAGGTCTGACGTTTTTCGTTGTATTTGGCGTGGGCATCCGTTTTGAACAGGAAACAGCTGACAAGGAACTGTGCTTCTTCTTCGGTGATCCGTCCCGCTGCCAGATCGTTCTGGTAGAAGGGATACAGCAGCCGGTCAATGGGCCCCTGTGCGTGCATACCGATTCCGTCCAGCATGGCGATGAACAGCCCGATGCACAGCAGGGAATTGCAGGCGTCAAACAGCGTTACCGGCGCATCCCAGGGGGTGTTGACAGAGTTTACGATCCGGGTCATGTTGTACCGGGCGTCTTCATCCAGATCGGGGCAGCGCAGTCTTTCCGCCGCTTTTTTCCGGAAGCGTTCCCCCAGCCGCTTTACCAGCAGACAGATTTCCATCACATCTTCCCGGTATTTCCGTTTGGCCGGATCGGTTTCGGTTTCGTTGTACCGGGCACATTCCGCATACACACCGGAAAAGCCCATGGAAAGCAGTTTGTCATAGTCGATGGTGCGGTGCAGGTTGTCGGTGTAGTTGCCCAGGGAGCCCAGATTGTTCTGACCCATGATGCTGCGCAGGGCGGCCAGGTCGGAGAAATCCACGCCGCTTTTTTCCTGACAGAGCCAGCCGATCCCATAATGGCAGTAGCCTCTGTCCCCGCCGCCGTCAATCTCGAACGCATAGGGATAGTGGTCGAATACATGTACGGGGCAAAGCTCCACGGCAGCCCGGATAATGGTCAGCTTCCGCACCATGGGATCTCCGCCGGTGGGCACTTTATCCCGGATTACGGACATATCGGTAGGATAAAAATCCATCACCGCATCAAAATCCTTCTGGATAAACGGTTTCATGGACTGAAAATCAAAATGCATACGGTTACCTCCGTTCGGGTGGATGGTATCTATGGTTGTATTATAATATTGGAAGGGGGATTTGTCAAGCGGTTTTGGACGAACAGAACAAAAAGAACCGTCTGCGGGAATTGACAAACCCTGGGGATCTTGCTATAATATTTCTGTATAAACAGTAAATACCGGAAGGGATGATACGATATGGAAATATTGCTGCAGCATCCGAGGCTGGAGACCCTGGACGCCGCCGTGTTCGATTTTGACGGAACCCTGTCCAAGCTCCGTGCCGGATGGGAAGAAGTGATGGCGCCGCTGATGTGTGAAATGATTCCGGGGGAACCTGCGGAAGTACAGGCATTGGTGCGGGACTACATTGACCAGTCCACCGGGATCCAGACCATTCACCAGATGCGCTGGCTGGCGGAGGAAGTGGCACGCCGGGGCGGAAAAGCGGAGGATCCCTGGGCATACAAGGATGAATACAACCGCCGCCTGATGCTGGAAGTGCAGAGAAGACGGGATGCGGTAACTATGGGCACGGAAGAAGCGGAAACATACATGGTTCCCGGCGGAATGGCATTTCTGAAAGCCCTGCAGGACAGGGGCGTGACCATGTATGCCGCCAGCGGTACCGATGAGGAAGATGTACAGGCGGAAGCGGCTGTGCTGGGCTTTGCCGGATTCTTCACGGAAATTGCCGGAGCCAAGCGAACCACCGACGACTGCTCCAAGGAAGCGGTACTGCGCAGACTGGTCAGACCCGGACGGAATCTGCTGGTGGCAGGAGACGGGAAAGTGGAGATTGCTCTGGGCAGAGAAGCAGGTGCCCTGACGCTGGGGATTGCCTCCCAGGATGCCCCCGGCTGCAGGAGTGAGGAAATGAACGAACAGAAATACAGACGGCTTGCCGCAGCGGGGGCTCATGCCATTGTCTGCGACTTCCGGAAAACGGAGGAAATTTTAGCATGGATCTGAGAAGAACAAAAGAACTGGATTTTTCCGGACTGACCCTGTATTCCGCCGAAACCCGGCACAATCTGGTGACCACGGAAAACATTATGACTCCCGGGGTGACAAAGACGGAAGAATATCAGGCGGAAGGGTTTGACACATTGGTGGAGAAAATTATCGAAGCCCGGAAGAACGGGAAGGAAGTCATCGTCAGCATCGGCGCACACGTGATCAAAAGCGGTCTCTCCCGGTACCTGATCGCACTGGCAAAGGACGGCTGGATCACCCATCTGTCGGCCAACGGTGCCTGCTCCATCCACGACTTCGAGCTTGCCATGCTGGGCGGCACATCGGAAGACGTTCCCACCGCCATTGAGGACGGCTCCTTCGGCATGTGGGAACAGACGCTTATCCACATGAACAAGGCCATCCATATCGGTGCCGAAAAGGGCTGGGGATACGGGGAAGCGCTGGCGGAATATGTGGAAGCCAATCCGGAACTGTTCCCCTATAAGGAGGACTGCGTATTCTGGAATCTGTACAAACTGGACATTCCCGCCACCTACCACATTGCTCTGGGTACGGACATCATTCACCAGTCCCCCACCTGTGATATGGCGGAAATCGGCAAATGCTCCGGTGTGGACTTCAAGCGGTACTGCTACAGCATCTCGCAGATGGACGAAGGGGTGTTTCTGAACTTCGGATCTGCCGTGATCGGGGCGGAAGTGTTCCTGAAAGCCCTGTCCATTGCCCGGAATTTGGGGTATCCCACCTTCCATATCACCACAGCCAATTTTGACCTGCGGGATCTGGGGGATTTCCGGAAGAAGATCGGCTATGAAGACCCGGATTACTACTACCGTCCCCGGAAGAATATCGTCAACCGTCCCGTATCCCGGGGTGGATGGGGATCTCATTTTGTGGGCGACCATGCGGTGACCATTCCGACTCTGTATAACCGTCTGACGGCCAGCCGAATTTCGGCAGGGAGATGAACCATGTTTGATCTGAACAGAATTGACGATGTTTCCATCGGTGTGCTGGGAGATCTGGCGCTGGACATCTACTGGTATGCCGATATGAAAAAAAGCGAGCTGTCCCGGGAAACGCCCCATTATCCCCTGCCGGTGGTGAAGGAAGTCATGAGCCTTGGCGCCGGAGGAAATGTGACGGCCAATATTGCGGCACTGCGGCCGAAGAAGCTGATGGTGGGCGGCATATGCGGGGATGACTGGCGGGGGACACTCCTGCGGGAAAAGCTGACTGCCATCGGTGCGGACACTGCCGGACTGATGGTGGAGCCGGGCAGATTTACCCAGGCCTACTGCAAACCCATGCGGATGGGTATTTCCGATGTGATCTACGAAGACCCCCGTCTGGATTTTGCCGCCGTATCGGATCCCGCACCGGAAACGGAACAGGGGATTCTGGCGTGGCTGGACGAAATGGATGGACAGCTGGATGTGCTGTGTGTCTGCGACCAGTTCAAGGGCGGTGTCATAACGCCGAAGGTACTGGACAGGCTGTGCCGGATGCGGACTGTTGTGCTGGTGGACAGCCGGTACAAAATCGGGCAGTTTGCGGTGCATGGTGTTCTGAAGCCCAACGAGGACGAATGCCGGAATGCGCTGGTTTCCCTGGGGATGTATGAAACGGACGAACCGGAAAAAATAGCAAAGACGCTGGCAAAGCATACCGGTGCGGATGTACTGCTGACGCTGGGAGAAGCGGGGAGTCTGTATGTGACCGCAGACGGAGGAACCTGTATCGGTACCCCTGCCGTGAAATCCGAAGGGCCGCTGGACATCTGCGGGGCCGGGGATACATCCCTGTCCGCTTTTGCCTGTCTGCTGGCTGCGGGAGCCTCACCGGGAGAAGCAGCAGAGGCGGCATCCTTTGCTTCCGCTGTGACCATCCGGAAAATCGGCACCACGGGAACGGCCACAAGAGAAGAAATCCTGCAGCTGTACGGGGCGGCAGGCAGAAAATAAAAAAGGAGAAAGCATTATGGTAGAAGCTGTCATCACACGGAATCTGCAGATCTTCCGGGAAAGAGCGGTACTGTATGCCGCTGACACCGGTGCATGGGAATACCGGATCGCCGAATACCGGGAAAGAGAAGACTACGCCATGCTGACCGACTGGGCGCCTCTGGAACGGGGGATGACCTTTCACACCAGCAAAACCTTCTTCGGCAGAATGACCTTTATCCCCAAAGCCCCGGCAGAAGGCCAGACGGCGTTTCTGGAACTGCGTACCGGCGGCGGATGCGAAGCCTTTGTGAAGGTGAACGGTGTGGACTACGCCGGGGTCAACAGCGACCAGGGACGGGTCAGAGTATATCTGCTGCCGGAAACCTGGGGGAAAGAGACCGCCGTCGAAATCGAACTGTTCGCCAGCAATCATGCCAGAGGAGAACGGGATGTCATCCCTGTGCAGTCCTCCCGCTGGGTGATTGTGGATGATGAAACAGAAGACTTTGCCCATGGAATGGGTCTGCTCTGGGAAGTAATCGGTACCACAAAACAGGAATACAAGAAAAACAGGCTCCGGGGACTGCTGGAACGGATCATCCGGGATAGCGACCAGTCTCTGGAGGGGGACGAATACAGAGCATCCATTGCCGCACGGAACGCTGATCTGAAAAAATCTCTGGCAGATCTGGGCGCGGAAGATGATCTGGGCGTCATTGAACTGGT
>JAFQGY010000111.1 GCA_017415325.1 Clostridia bacterium | reverse complement strand
GTTCCTATCTGCTCATCCCGTCATCATCCTGCTCTACGGTACTGTTCTGCTTCTCACTTTCCCGCTTCCGCATCCGCTCGTCCAGCTTCTTCCGTGACCGCTTCCCCAGTTGCAGTGCAATCAGAACAACCGCACCGATAATCACAATCCAGATACCGAAATAAGGCAGGGACGACACAAACCACACCGCAAAGTCTTCCGCATCCTCCGTGATGTCCTCACAGTTCTCCGCCAGATCTTCCCGGATCCGTTCTCCCAGCGTCTGCTCCTCCACGGGAACCGTCACCTTTTCCACTTCGTCCACCGACAGATATACCGTACAGTAGGAAATCAGATCATCATACCGCCGCAGTCTGGAATTGTAGCTGTCCAGCTGATACTGCACCTCCGTGATCCGGCTCTGCACCGTAATCACATCCTCCAGCTTCTCGCACTTTTCCAGAATGCCCAGCAGTGTGTCATGCTCCGTCTCCAGAGCCCGGATCCTGGCCTCCACATCGGTGTACTCCATGGTCACATCCTGTACACTTTCGCTCTTGTAGGTCACCGTCCCCAGATCCGACACCACCGACAGAAACGCCGTATATCTGGATTCCGGCACCCGGATGGTGTAGTTTGCCCAACGGTTTCCCCTGTCCGCACTGCCTGTGGTTTCCCCGTTCTGCACATAGGCCCCATGGGAAGCAATCTGCTGTTCCAGTGCGGTGACAAACTCGTCATAGGTCTTCGTTTCCACGTTCAGATTGGCGTCCCGGATCAGCTTCCGGTTTGTCAGATCGTTTTCCGCCGCCGGATTTCCGCTTCCCCCGGACTGTGCCGCAGCTGTGGGTGCACTGTAGCTGCCCTTATCCATGACCGCTTCCTCCACGGCCATATCCGCATCCACGTACAGATCCATCATCATGCCGTTTGCCGCCGAGGTTTCCATTTTCAGCATTTCCGTGTCCGCCGCATAACTGCCGCTCCCGCATCCGCCGAGAAGTATGCAGACCGCAAGCAGGATTCCGCTCATCCGTATGTTCGCTTTCATAGTTCCCTCCGTATTCATAATGTTCTGTATAAACATCCAGAGTCATGTGTTTCTGTTCCCTTGGACGCCATAAAACGTATTTTGTTCCCGTTTTTCACAAAAATTCTCTGAAAAATATTGTTCCTTCTGCAATATTGTCCCACGCAGACTGCAAATTTCCGCCCATTTTCAAACATTTTTCCATAATTTTGCATTGACAAACGGTTTTCTCTGCTGTATAATGAACGTATGTATTATTTTTAGCATTCGCCGGTTTTCCGGCAGAAATGAGGTAACATATGAACAGAGTATATAACTTCTCCGCAGGCCCTTCCATGCTTCCGCTGCCTGTACTGGAAAAAGCAGCCGCTGAGCTGGTAAATTACGGTGATGCCGGCATGTCCGTTATGGAAATGTCCCACCGTTCCCCCGCTTATGAAGCCATCATCCAGAAGGCCGAAGCCGACCTGCGCAAGCTGATGAATGTACCGGATAATTATAAGATCCTGTTCCTGCAGGGCGGTGCTTCCACCCAGTTTGCCTCCGTTCCCCTGAACCTGATGACCACCGGCAAGGCTGACTACGTTCTGTCCGGCCAGTTCTCCACCAAGGCATACAAGGAAGCCCAGAAGTACGGCGACGCAAAGGCCATCGCTTCCTCCAAGGAAGAAAACTTCACCGTAATCCCCAAGATCACCCCCGACATGGTTCGCCCCGACGCCGACTATGTACACGTTTGCTATAACAACACCATCTACGGCACCAAGTATCCCGAAATTCCCGATACAGGCGACGTTCCGCTGGTAGCCGACATGTCCTCCTGCATCATCTCCGAACCCGTGGACGTTTCCAAGTTCGCCGTAATCTACGCAGGCGCACAGAAGAACATGGCTCCCGCCGGTCTGACCGTAGTGATCGTACGTGAAGACCTGCTGGGCAAGGCAAGACCGGAAACCCCCTCCATGCTGGACTGGCAGCTGATGGCCGAAAACGACTCCATGTACAACACGCCTCCGTGCTACGCCATCTATATGGCCGGTCTGGTATACGAATGGATCCTGTCCATCGGCGGGCTTACCACCATGGAAAAGATGAACAAGGAAAAGGCAGCCCTGCTGTACGATTATCTGGATTCCCAGGATTACTATATCGCCCCCGTCAAGAAGGAATTCCGTTCCATGATGAACGTGACCTTCGTAACCGGCAATGAAGATTTGGACAAGAAGTTCCCCAAGGAAGCCGAAAAGGCCGGCCTGATGAACCTGAAGGGTCACCGTTCCGTAGGCGGTATGCGTGCCTCCATCTACAACGCCATGCCCAAGGAAGGCATCGAAGCCCTGATCGCCTTCATGAAGGATTTCGCAGAAAAGAACCCCAAGTAAAATAAGAAGTAAGAAATAAGAGATAAGAAATAGGGTACGAGACGCACGGACAGGCAAGCAAAACAGAACCCGGCAGCGCCTTGCAGAAGTTTATCATCATAGAAACCGTCCGTCTCTCCTCCCTGAAATTCTGCACCTACTACATCTCTATAGAGGACACAACTATGAAAAAGATTCAGCTGCTCAATAAAATTGCCAAGTGCGGTACTGACAGATTCGGTTCCGTGTACAACGTTGGTGAATCCGTAGAAAATCCGGATGCCATCATGGTGCGTTCCGCTGTGATGCATGATATGGAATTCGGCGCAAACCTGAAGGCCATTGCAAGAGCCGGTGCAGGCGTGAATAACATTCCGCTGGATAAGTGCGCCGAAGCCGGGATCGTGGTGTTCAACACCCCCGGTGCCAATGCAAACGGCGTTAAGGAACTGGTTCTGTGCGGTATGCTGCTGGCCTGCCGTGACGTTGTAGGCGGCATCGAATGGGTTAAGGAAAACGCCGGAGACGAAACCATCGCCAAGAGAGTGGAAAAGGAAAAGTCCAAGTTCGCCGGTACCGAAGTGGCCGGGAAGACCCTGGGTATCATTGGTCTGGGTGCCATCGGCGGTCCTCTTGCCAATGCAGCCGTAGCACTGGGCATGGACGTTCTGGGCTGTGACCCCTATATGTCCGTTGACGCCGCATGGAAGCTGTCCCGCTCCGTGCATAAGGCCGACACCAGAGAAGAAATCTTCGCCAAGGCGGATTTCATCTCCCTGCATACTCCCCTGATCGACAATGCTGACCCCAAGGTGGGCACCAAGCATATGATCAATAAGGAAACCATCGCCATGATGAAGGACGGCGTGGTAATCCTGAACTTCGCCCGTGACGCCCTGGTCAATGACGACGATCTGGAAGAAGCCCTCAAGTCCGGCAAGGTCCGCAAGTACGTGACCGACTTCCCCAACGCACGCACCGCCGGCATGGAAGGCGTCATCGCCATCCCCCATCTGGGCGCATCCACCGAAGAATCCGAAGACAACTGCGCTGTGATGGCCGCTGAAGAACTGGTTGCCTTCCTGGAATCCGGGAACATCAAGAACAGCGTGAACTACCCCTCCGTGGAAATGCCCCACCACGACGGCATCCGTCTGGTAATTCTCCACCGGAACATCCCCAACATGCTGTCCCACATCTCCACCACTCTGGCTGAAAACAACATCAACATCGAAAACCTGACCAACCGTTCCAAGGGTGACTATGCCGTAACACTGGTTGACGTTCTCTCCGAAGTTACCGAGTCCACCACAGCCACCATTCAGGCCATGGAAGGGATCATCCGGGTTATCAAGATCGACTGATCTCCCCCTGTAAAACACAAAGACCTGTAAGGCATCCTTGCCCTGCAGGTCTTTTTTCATGCAGAATTCCTCCATCTGTTATTTTTCTTCCCGCATGCTGTACAGCCATACCGCCAGCACAATCCCGGCGACCATCACCGCAAGCCCCACTGCGATCATCACGCCTGCCAGTATGGATACCGGATTGTTGGCCAGCAAGTTCTGCCCGAATGTGTCCATCCCGCCGAAGGTGCCGTACCCCATGGACGGGCCGATCTCCCCGAGAATCACCTCTGCCATTTCTCCCGTCACCGGGTTGCCGAACTGGTCCGTAATCTGAATCTCCCCGAATCCTCCACCGAAGGGATCCGCCATGGTGTTCATTGAGGTAACCATTTTCCCTACTATAAACCTCACCAGCGCACCGATCCCGGCAATGCCCGCACCTCCTATGGCTACATACACTCCGGCAAGCCAGCCCCACATCCGTACCAGCCGCCCCAGTATCCCCGGCAGTCTGTCCAGCCAGTCAGAATACGGATTCCTCTCTGTATGTATATCCGCCGTACCGAACTGCTCCTCCCACGCATCCGCAGAAGAACCGCCCCGCAGAATACCGTCATCCGCTTCCGGGGTGTTCCGCACTTCTTCCTGCACCGGCTCCTCTTCTGACAGCAGCCAGTCAATCGTCACACCGAATACCTTCGCCAGCCCCGGCAGCTTTCCCGTTTCCGGCACCGCTTCGCCATTCTCCCATTTGGAAATGGCCTGCCGGGATACATCCAGCCTTTCCGCCAGTGCATCCTGACTGAGTCCCGCTTTTTTCCGGCAGTAATATATTTTCTCCGACAGCTTCATAAATGTCCTCCGCAAGTCATATCATTCTGCTCCTATTCTACCATAAACCCGGTTGCGGCGCAAGAATCCCCACTTTCCACTTCCGCAACCCACGGTAGCAGCCGGGAAAAAAGGGGAAATCCAGCGAACTTTTCCCGCCGGACTCCCCTGCCGTCCCATACTGTTTTTTACTTCTGAATTCTTCTCGCTTCCAGATAGTACCGTTTGCTTCTGGCTTCCCCCATGGAGAAGGTCTTCCGGGGGGTGGTGCCGTATTTGTCCACATATCCGAACAGATTCGCCTTGGCCAGAGAATCAAACAGGAATCCTACCCGTCCGTCTTCCTTTGCCAGAGTGCGCAGATCCTCTTCTCCGTGGATGTAGTCGCAGACAGTCCCGGCATGGCTTTTCACATACCCGTCCACAAAATCCTGCAGTGTTCCCACCACCAGCGCATGGGTGGGAGCGATAAAGTGCCGGACTTCTTCCTTTCCGCCGATGCATACCGTAACGGTCTGTTCTCCTTCGCCGGGAGCGGTCACTTCGTCCAGTGCATCCGACACATCCGCCGCATCACAGTCCGTGAGAATCCGGTAGATAGGCTCAAACACCAGAGACTCGTCTTCCAGTGCCGTGATCTCACAGAGCGCATACCGTGCCGGGTGATCCTTGGCCGCTTCTGCACCGATTTCTGCCTTGATGGCCTCATAGTGTGCCTTGGCAGACGCCAGAGAATGATTTCCGTCCCCCATGGCATACACCACACCGCCGGCATTTTTGGCTTCATACGCTGCCAGCTTTTCCATCAGTGCCGCCAGCGCTTCTCCTTCGACACCGTATCCGCAGACATGTCCGCCGCCCAGCATCAGATCAAAGTCATACAGCACCGGCAGCGTTTCTTTTACACTGTCCAGAGAAGCAAAAATCCCGTCCTCCGGCTTGTCGCTGATGAGCACCAGAATGTGCGGCAGTTCCACAGTGGCAGCGGCACGGATCTTCTGTCTCGGGGGAATCCGTTCCAGAATGGTGGCTTCGGTGGCCCGGATGGGAGAACGGGAGTCCCTGGCATAGCTGTAGGCTTCCAGATCCATCTTGCCCACCATCCCGTGTCGTACAGATCCATCCGGCAGCGTCCGTTCCAGATACACAATCCCGCAGAAAGTGTTCATGGACGCCGGATCAAACGCTGCCATATTCCCTGCGATTTCCGCCCCGTGAGAGGCTTCTTTTTCCGTCCCCAGATAGGCTTCCGGCAGTATGTAGTCATAGGTCGATTTTCCCCCGCCGATGAGGGAAACACAGTCGTTCCAGTAGTCCATCTGAGAAGTAAACTGGTCACAGGCAATCACAGCCCATTTCTGCCAGTCGGCGGCCGTATCTGCCTTGGGCAGCAGAATTTCTGCCGGAGAGAATATGGTGTTGTATGTCATCGTAAAAAACCTTTCTTCTTGGAATTCATGTATATTATATCGTTTTTTCCCGCCTGTGTCAACCCTCTTGACAGTCTCCGCACCTCTGTAGTATAATGAATTCAGTTATCCGACACACACACGAGGTGTACGCCGTGAAACAATACCTTTTTCTTTTCCCTCTGCTGTTCTGCCTTTGGAGCTGTACAGAACCGGAAATACCAGTCCCACCGGTTTCCCCTCCGGCCACAGAATCCGAAGCCCCTCTGCCGGAAACGGAAATCCTTCTCTCCGAAGAAATACCGCAGTATACCGTAACCGTCACAGAATATGATACTTTTCTGCTGAAGGAACTGCCCCGGGAATATTTCGGCTACCGTCTCTGGGAATACCCCGACCCGCAGGCAGCATTGACTGAGGCGGCAGTTCCGCTCCCTTCCGGCAATTGGCATCTGCGCTTCAACCAGCGACCCATCTATACCCGTCCCCAGGATCAGCGGGAGTATATCTATTACTGTCAGAACGCCGTAATCGACCCGGATGGTCAGATGCTGGTACCGTATCATGGCAATATCTTCTCCGGCATGGTGCTGGAACTGGCGGACGGTACCCTGATCAACCACCACATTACCCCGGACGGAATGGGCATCTACATCAATGGAGTCCGTGCCGAACCGCCCCTACAGAATACCCTCCCCCGCACGGCATTCATGGTGTATGAGGATACGTACTATATGGGGACAAGATTTCTCTGCGACTGTTTCCATTATGCCTATGACTGCTTCGGTCTCCACCATAACCGCAGGTTTGCCCTGTACCGGAATCTGGAAAAACTGACAGATGAACTCTATTACGACATTTACCGCACAGAGAATGCGTTCGTAGCCCTGCGGAAATCGGACGGTATTTATTACACCGATCTGCTGGATGACAATGGTACCGTGACCCATACGGAAGAAGGGGACTGCCGGGATGCATACCCGCTTCTGGAAACAAAGCCGATTGCAGATCCCTATACCATCTGTCAGGATCCCCTGAGCGGACTGTTTGCCTATACCTGTACCGATGAAACCGGCAGCACAGTACAAGTCTGCCAGCCTATGTTCACTGCCTGCACAGAGGTATACCAGGGCCACGCCATCGTCATATATAATCAAACCATGTGCATTCTGGAAATGCAATAACCCTGCTTCCGTCTGTATTCTATATAATTAAAGAGGTTTCCCATGAAAAAACTTCTCCCGCTGCTTGTACTGCTGTCCGTTCTGTTTCTGATTTCCTGCGACAGCCAGCCCCCGGCAGCCGACACACCCGAAATCACCATAGATCTGACCCAATACACCATCGTCCGTCCGGAACAGGCCACAGACCGCATCATCGGTGCCGCCGTCAGTCTGAAACAGACCATAGACAACCGGTACGGCATCCAGACCGCCATCGGGGAAGACTGGATCAAACGGGGCGGTTCGGAAGACGAAAAACCCTTTGAGATCTGCGTAGGCCGGGTAAACCGCACCGCTCTCTCCGACATTTCCTTTCCCGGCAGCTGCTTTACCATCCGTATGGCAGGTTCCCGTCTTTTTCTGCTGGGCAGTGACGATTTCCGCACTCTGGAAGCCGTCGAATATTTCACGGAAAATCTTCTGCCGGAGGACGGAACCTGCCTGACCCTCCCTGCCGACTACTGCTACACCAGCGAGCCCGTTCCCATGCTGTATGTGCTGAACCGGGGAGAAAGCTATTTTTCCGTTGTATATGACGAAAATCTGGACAATATAAAGACAGAAGCCGAAAACGACCGCCGGGACTGGGAAGTACAGTGGGCCATGGACATTGCCGGAACCCTGAACGATACCGCCGGAAAAACCGCTGTCACCCTGGGGCAGGACTGGGACAAACAGGCACTTGCCGCCCCCACGGACAGTTTTGAAATTCTCATCGGCACCGTCAACCGGTACGAAACCCACGAAGTCATGAAAACCCTTGCCCCAAGCGAATACACCGTACGGGTGGTGGGGAACAAAATTGTCCTGTTCGGCTGGAATCTCACCACTCTGCAGATGGCGGTGGACGCCTTTGAGGATCTGATGCAGTCCGGTATCACCGCAGACGCCTCCTTCGGACTGGCAGAGGATTTCAATCTGACCGGCAGCACTGACAAATGGTTCACCGATATTCCTCCCTACACAGGCGGCACGCTGACCGCCGCCTATGATGCAGGACACGGCGCACTGGCACTGCTGTATGAAGACACCGACTGGAACGATTACGACAGTTACTGCACTTCTCTCACGGCCGACGGATTTTCCCTGTATCTGGAAAACATGCTGGACGACAACACATTTGCCACCTACGTCAACCAAGATGCCATGGTACATCTGTACTGGCTGGAAAATACTTCCACCGTCCGCATCGTCACCTCCGCCAGACCCGATGTCCTTCCCCCGGTACAGATCGAGCCGGACAGATCCCCCAGTCCCTATCCTGTCACCGTGACCCAGATGGGACTGGACTACGACGCCGGCAATTTCGGGATGAGCTATATCTTCACCCTGTCCGACGGCGGTTTTGTCATCTATGACGGCGGCGGGCCCTACGGGGAAGACGAAGACCGGCTGTATTCCCTGCTGAAAACCCTCTGTCCGGTGGACGAAATCCATATCGAAGCCTGGATCCTGACCCACGCCCATGGGGATCACTATGGTGTACTGACAAAGTTTGCTTCCAAATATGGAAATGAAGTGAAGCTGGACACCCTGTACATGAACACACCGGACTATCTGGAAATGTACAATACCTGGAACTTTGACCAGAGCGGCGACAAAGCCATTCCCAATGCGGCAGCAGCCATGGGAGGAAAGATCTGCAAGCTGTATACCGGACAGTATTTCTATACGGGAAACGGGGATCTGCGCATCGACGTACTGTACACCCACGAAGCCCTGTTCCCCACCCCGCTGACCGTGTTCAACAATTCCTCCATGGTCACAAAGGTAAGAAGCCGTGCCGTCGATACCGGAAGCCAGTCCATCCTGTTCCTGGGAGACACCCAGACGGAAAGCAGCGGCGCCATGACGGAAATGTATGATACTGCCCTGAAAAGCGATATTGTGCAGGTGGCACACCACGGCTACGACGGCGCTTCTCTGGCCGTATACAAACAGGCTGACCCCGCCATGCTGCTCTGGCCCACCTCCTCTGCCGAGCTGGAAACCCAGACCAGAGATCCCGCCTCCGGCACATGGTACTACCGGATCGACTACAGCCTCCGGTATGATCTGCATGTCAAGGAGTTCTTCCCCGCCGACCGGGTGAGCAAGCAGTTCGCCTTCCCCTATGAAATCGGCAGCGGAAATGTGTCCTTCCCGGAATGATTTCTGTATATTTATGCAGATTTTTCCCGTTCTCCTGTGGGTTTCCCCAGGAATCTGAGCAAATCCGCCGGAATGGTTCCGGGAAACTTGTGGGAAACGCCCGGTTTTCGTATGAATATACCATCCATCTCCGTTGAATGTTTCCATTGACATTCCACAGATTTTTCCATATAATTATATGGTATAGCAAAGTGTATCATTCCATAGAAGATGAGGATAAAGAAGTTGGAAAGACAGATCAAAGTTGTAAAGTTCGGCGGCAGCTCTCTGGCCAGCGCTGAACAGTTTCAGAAAGTAAAAGACATCATCACCGCCGAAGAAAGCCGCCGTTTCGTGGTTCCTTCCGCCCCCGGCAAGCGTTTCAGCGGAGACACCAAGGTTACCGATATGCTGTACGAATGCTACAACGTATCTGCCCGCGGCGAAGACATCACCGCCATTTTTGCCGGCGTCCAGCAGCGGTATAACCAGATCATCGAAGGTCTGGGGCTGGATCTGGATCTGAGCGAAGAATACACCTACGTGCAGTGGGCCATCACCCATCATGCAGGCCGTGACTACGCCGCCAGCCGCGGGGAATACCTGAACGGTATCATCCTGGCTGCCTACCTGGGATATGATTTCATCGATCCCGCTCCCTTTGTACGGTTCTTCGACAATGGTTCCTTCGATGCGGAAACCACCCATAACCTGCTGTCCGCCGAACTGGCGAAGCATGAAAACGGTGTAATCCCCGGCTTCTACGGCTCCATGCCCAACGGCACCATCCGTACTTTCTCCCGGGGCGGTTCCGACATCACCGGTTCCATCGTGGCAAGAGCGGTCAAGGCCGACATCTACGAAAACTGGACCGACGTAAACGGATTCCTGATGGCTGACCCCCGGATCGTGGAGAACCCCAAGGGCATCGAGATCATCACCTACCGGGAACTGCGGGAACTGTCCTACATGGGCGCCGGTGTGCTCCATGAAGACGCCATCTTCCCCGTACGCTTCGCCGGTATCCCGGTCAACATCCGGAACACCAACAACCCCGCCGACCCTGGCACCATGATCGTATCCAGTACCGACAAGTACGACACCGAATCCATCATCACAGGGGTAGCCGGGAAGAAGGGCTTCTCCGTTGTGAACGTGGAAAAGGCCATGATGAACGCAGAGCGCGGCTTCGGCAGAAAGGTACTGGAAGCCATCGAAAACGAAGGCATGTCCTTTGAACACCTGCCCTCCGGCATCGACACCATGAGCGTGGTGCTGAACACTGCCGAGCTGGAACACTGCCGGGAACGGATCGTAAGCCGTATCAAGTCTCTGGTAGAACCGGACTCCGTATCCATCGATGACGGTCTGGCACTGGTAGCGGTTGTAGGCCGCGGGATGGTTATGGCAAAGGGGACTGCAGCCCGTGTGTTCAACGCATGCGGCAATGCCGGCGTCAATATCCGTATGATCGACCAGGGTTCTTCGGAACTGAACATCATCATCGGTGTGGTAGAAGAAGATTTTGAAAAGGCTCTGTCCGCCATCTACCATGAATTCGTGAAATAAAAAAGCGGGAGGGCGCAGGTGCTCTCCCATTTTGCTTTTCTGTAATCGTTTTCCGGACGGTTCATTCCTTGTCCGGGAACACATGCAGGGGCAGCTCGGTACCGCCGATGATGTGGAAATGCAGGTGCTGTACGCTCTGTCCGGCATCGGGGCCGCAGTTGGAAATCAGACGGTATCCGTTCTTCACACCGGCCATCTTTGCGATTTCGGGAATCTTCTCGAAAATCTTTGCCACCACGCCGCTGTTGGTTTCGTTCACTTCATCCATGGAGGCGATATGGCACTTGGGGATCACCAGCACATGCACAGGAGCCTCCGGTGCGATGTCGTGGAAGGCCAGCATGGTGTCGTCTTCATAAACCTTTTTGGACGGAATGTCCCCGGCGATGATTTTGCAGAATAAGCAGTCCATAATTATACTCCTTTGATACATGGTTTTTCAACCGTATTGTATCACATATCTCATGAAAAATCAAGGGAATCCATATGAAAGTATTTGATATACACACCCACACCTATCCCGAAAAAATCTCCGAAAAAGCCGTGGTCAGCCTCAATGCCTTCTACAATTTCGTCTGCGAAGGCAAGGGCACCTATGCGGATCTGGAATGTCAGGCGAAGGACAACCATGTACACGGCTACCTGCTGTTCTCCGTGGCCACCAATGCCCATCAGGTACCCAAGGTAAACGATTCCATCGCCGCCCTGGCAGAGCATTCCCGTTCGCAGGGATACCTGACCGTGGGATTCGCCGGGATGCACCAGGATTTTGAAGATTTTGAAGGGGAGGTCAACCGTGCCATCGGCATGGGGCTGGCCGGTATCAAGATCCATCCGGACATCCAGGGTGTGGACATCGACGATCCCCGGCTGTTCAGGCTGTACGAAATCATGGAAGGCCGGATCCCGCTGTACCTGCACATGGGCGACGACCGTCCCCAGTACCGTTTCTCCGAACCGAAAAAACTGGCGCATGTGCTCCGGTGTTTCCCCCGTCTGGAAGCAGTGGCCGCCCACCTGGGGGGATACAAAGCCGCCGATGAAGCCATCGAATTTCTGGCCGGCAACGACCGGGTATGGTATGACACATCCAGCGCCCTGTGGTATCTGACCCCCGAACGGGCCGGAGAAATCATCCGTGCGCTGAACCCGGAAAAGGTCATGTTCGGTACGGATTATCCTGTGAAAAATCCCGCCGGAGAACTGGAACGGTTCTTCGCCATCCCGGGACTGACCGAAAAAGAGCAGGAAGATATTCTGTGGAACAATGCTGTCCGCTTCCTCCATCTGGAAGAGACGGCAAAGGCACTGGGGCTGTGATGATGATCCCGGAACTCTGGAACAAACCTTCTCTGTGGGACAGCCTGCAGAACGAAACCCGCCCCATCTTCCTGTACGGCACCGGAAACGGCGGGGATAAAATCCTGGACGTATGCGCCGCCCGGAACATTCCTGTCACCGGTGTGTTTGCTTCTGACGGATTTGTCCGCAGCAGAACCTTCCGGGACATGCCGGTACAGGCCTACAGCGATGTGGTAGAAACATACGGTGCAGACATCGTCATCCTGCTGGCATTCGGCACCACCCTGCCGGAGGTCACCGCCTTCATCGACATGCTGGATACCCGCCATACCCTGTACATCCCGGAAGTTCCTCTGTACGGCGGCGGCCTGTTTGACAGAACCATGCTGACAGAAGTGCATCCCGCCCTGACAGAACTGCGTGGTCTGCTGGCGGACGAGCACTCCCGGCTGCTGCTTGACGATGCCATACTGTTCCGTCTGACCGGAAAAAGACAATATCTCCGCCGCACCACCGATCCCACGGAAGAAATCCGGCATCTGCTGGGCGAAAAAAACATCCGCACCATGCTGGACGGCGGTGCTTTCCGGGGGGACAGCGCATCCATGTATGCCGATGCCCTGCCCACGCTGGAAGTGATCCATGCCGCCGAAGCCGACGCCCGTACCCACCGGCATCTGTCTGCCTATGCCCGAACCGAAACCCGCTGTCAGGTGGTCCCCCACCACTGCGCCCTGTGGAACACAGACGGAGAGCTGACCTACACTTCCTCCGCCAGCCGTGGATCCGGTGCCGCCGGGCAGAATCATCGTGCCAAAACCATCACCGTTCCCGCCATGACCATCGACACCCTCTGCCGGGATACCAAAATGGATCTGCTGAAGCTGGATGTGGAAGGCGCAGAATCCGAAGCCCTCGCCGGTGCAGAACAAACCATCCTGCAGGACCGTCCCGCTCTCTCCCTCTCTCTGTACCATCGCACCGAAGACCTGTGGAAACTCCCCCTGTACATCCATAAGCTTCTCCCGGAGAAAAAGCTGTATCTCCGCCGCCCGGCCTGCATCCCCATGTGGGATCTGACCCTGTTCGCCGTATAAATTATCTCTTATTTCATACTTCTTACTTCTTATCTGTACCGGAGGTATCTATGTCCGTATGTTTTATAGCCCACAGAGGCTACAGCAGCAAGTACCAGCAGAACACCGAAGAAGCCTTCCTGAAAGCCGTTGAACATGGTTCCGGCGGGATTGAAACCGATGTACGGATCACCTCCGACGGGGTTCTGGTGGTCTGCCACGACAGCGAAGCGGTTTTCGAGGACGGCACGGAGCTGGCCATTTCCGAAAACACCTATGCAAAGCTCACCGAAAAGCCCCTGCGAAACAAATTCACCGATACGAAACTGTATCTGTGTACCTTCCGCCGGTATCTGGAAATCTGCCGGGACGGGCACATGATCTGCTTCATCGAGTTCAAAGGCTCCTTCCCGGACGAAAAAATCCACGAAGCCTTCCGGATGGCCGAAGAAGTGTACGATCTGTCCATGTGCTCTCTCCAGTCCTTTGACTATGACAACCTGCTCCGGGCCCACGCCGCCTTCCCGGCACTGAACATCATGCTGACCTGCTGGGAACACAATTCCGATGTGGATCGCTGCCTGACAGACGGGTTTGACATCGACATGGACTACAGAAATGTCAAAGACAGCACCATCGAACAGTTCCACGCAAAAGGATTGAAGGTAGGTCTGTGGACAGCCAATACGGAAGAAGCCCTGGCATTCTGCCTGTCCAAGCAGGTAGACTACATTGAATCCGACGTATTCGCCGATGCGGACGGCAACTGAATCTACCAAGACAACGGTACAGTATTGCGCTGTGCCGTTATTTTTTTGCAGACAAAAACAGAGCATGTCGCCATACCCTGTTTCATACCAATATACTATATCCCCAGATACTTCCGCAGCCCCTGCAGATGCATAAAGAAAAACCGCTCCGGCTCCCCTCTGACCATCCGCTCCACTGCAGAAACCGGCACCCATCGGATCCCCTCTGTTTCCTCTGTCCGTTCCAGCAGTTCCCCTTCCGCCTGACAGACAAATGTCAAAAGCAGAATGGAATACGCCCCCGACAGATTCTGGGTTACGCAGAACGGCTCCACGGCAATGGTCTGTGCTCCACCGGAACAGACAGCCGAAACGGCATCCTCCCCCCGGATTTCCGTAACCCGCAGCCCCGTTTCTTCCCGCACTTCTCTGCGCAGAGCATCCCAAACACTCTCATACTCCCGGATTTTCCCTGCAGGAATTTCCAGCTTCCCGTTGGTTTCGTCCCCGTCCGGTTTCTGCCGTGTCTGGAGCAGGATGTGGGGAATGCCGCCGATGGATTTCTCAATGATCGCCCCTACACAGGGCTTGGCAAATACTTCGTATGACATGATTTCCTCTTTTCATGTATCAATCCGCACCATATCTATAATTGTCCGATTCCGGTATACCAGATCCTCACGCCCGGTAAAACCCATTTTCTCCCAGAATGCATTACCGCCCGCATTTCGTTCAAACACTACCAGCGCTACCTTGTTAATCCCGATTTCTTTCAGTGCCTGCACAACGCTTTCCACCAGAGCCGTACCGATTCCGTGATTCCGGTTGTCCGGATGTATCGCTGTGTGATAAATATACCCTCTGCGTCCATCATTTCCCGCAAGGATACAGCCGACAATTTTTTCGGATTTCTCCGCTACAAAACAGGTTCCCGGATTCCGATGCAAAAACTGGGCAATCCCCTCCGCAGAATCATCCAGATTGTTCAGCCCCATCCCGGTACAGGATAGCCACAGTGCGTATACAGCATCATAATCTTCTATTTGCATCTCTCGAATTTTCATATGTTTTCCTCACAGCATCTTCGTCATAAACAGCTCATCCCGGTACGTCCCATCGCTCATGCAAAACGCATCCGGCCGCCGTCCCGTTACTGTAAATCCCATCTTGGTGTACAGCGCCAGCCCTCTTGCATTTCCGTCGATCACTTCCAGCTCCATCTGCCGCACACCTCTCTCCCGGCAGATCCGGATCATTTCCTCAAAGAAGGCCGTTCCGATGCCCAGATCCCAGTACGCCTGCCGGATCGCAATCCCTACAGACGCCCGGTGCCGCATCTTGATCTTCCGCTGGAACCCAAGGGAGCAGTTCCCGGCAATCCGTCCGTCCACCATACACACCAGCATCACCTGATTTTCCGAGGCAAGAATCCCCGCCAGCTTCTCTTTTTCCACTTCCACGGTCTCATACACCTCTCCGGCGGTTCTGGTGATAAATTCCGTCTCAGAAGAAATGTCTCTCACAAAGTCCAGCATTTCTTCCGCTCTTTCCGGATCCGGCGGGACGATCATAGCTTCCGCACCGTTTTTCAATCGTATGGTTCTTGTTTCGCAGGTCATAGCTTACCTCCTGTTGAAAAATAAAAATGGAACTTCTCCTTCCCATATTTTGAAAAGAAGATGTTCCATTATACCATATGTTGTTATTCCTGTCAAGCGTTTATTCTACAGCTTCCGCAAAGAATTTCACCGTCACCGCCATCCCGGCCGTGCAGTCCATGTCCCGGAAATCCACTTCACTGCGGATGGATGTGTCATCCGTAGATACCTTGGAGAACAGCACAATCTCTTCCCCGAGGGCAATGTCCTCCGAGACCATCAGTCTGTTCTCCACCGTCATCTGTGCCGTGGTGAACTCCGTTGTTACCGGCAGCGTATACCTGGACTGACCATCATCCCGTACCTGAATCACATCAATTTCCGTATCCTTGACCCGCAGCACAATATCCTGTTCCACCGCCGCCTGCTCGCCCTTCACAGCCCCGGCACTGACCCATTCCCCGTTCTCATAAAACCAGATGTCCAGCGACATGGACTGCACCGTTTCATCGGTGGCATAGGTAAAGAACATCACTTCATCATCCAGAATGTCCAGCACCCGCTGTGTCTCCTCAGAAAACACCGTAGGACGGATGGTCATAGGCTTCACAGCTTCTGTACCTGCAGATTCCTCCGCACCGCATCCGGTCAAAAATACCATCGCCAACAGGCAAACATACCATTTCCGCATTTAATACACACCTCACAGAACCGTATACGTACAGCTGTCGTAAATTTTCACATATGCTCCCGTCAGATTCCGTATCGCATCCGCCAGAACCCGGCAAACCGGCGCTTCCGTATGGTAATGTCCGGCTTCCACCGTCACAATCCCATCTTCCGCCGCTTCTCCGGCCATGTTGTATCCGGCGTCTCCGGTCAGAAACAGATCCGCCCCCGCTGCCAGTGCAGGATAGATGAAATCCTTCCCGTCCCCGCCGCAAACCGCCATCCGACATACCGGTTTTTCCGGATCCCCGTTCAGCCGCACGGAAGTACAGCCCAGTGCCTTTTTGATATGTTCCGCCACTTCTCCGGCAGGCACACCCTCTTCCGATGCCCCCGCCAGTGTCACCAGCCGCCCCAATGCAGGACATTCTTCATCCCCGAAGACCCCGTCTGCCATCAGTCCCAGTGCCTGACACAGCGCATCGTTCACGCCGCCCTCCGCCGCATCCAGTCTGGTGTGGAAGGACAGCACCGTGATCCCGTTCTGCAGAGCAGTCAGCACATGACGCCCATGTACCGAACGGGGAGTGATGGATTTCAGCCCCCGGAACAGCATGGGATGATGGGTCACCACCACATCAAACTTCCCGTCCACCGCATACTCCAGCGTCTTTGCCGCAGCATCCAGCGCCACCAGCACTCTTTTCACTTCCGCCTCCGGATCCGGACACACCATCATACCGTCATTGTCCCAGGAGCAGGACAGACTTTTCGGATACATCCCGTCCAGTCGGGCATAGAGTTCACCAACCGTCATATGTTTTCACCCCATTCTCTCAATCTCTTCCAGCACTGTCCGCTCATATGCGGTATCCAGTCCGCCGGATTCTCTGCCCCGGATCTGCTTTTCCAGTGCCTTTCTGTGCCGTTCCATCCACAGGGGATACAGCGGATTCTCATGGGACATTTCCCGTCCCACCAGCAGCTGACCTTCCGTGTACACCGTTTTCTCGCCTGTATAGTCCGCCCGGATACAGCTGTACACCCGCCCCGCCGCCTGACAGAGCCGTTCTTCCCGGATCACAAACCCGTCCTCCAGCAGAGCACTGCGCAGTTCATATCCGCTGGACATAGGCTGCAGAATCAGGTTCGTCCGTTTTTCTTTCACATACGCCGACCGGCATACAATGGCACCGATCAGCTCGCCCCCCATGCCGCAGATGCAGATGTCCGTGACCCGGTTTTCCTCCGGCTCCACACCGTCCAGCCCATCGCACAGGTACAGCTTCAGCCTGTCCGCAACCCCGTACCGGATCCCGTTTTCCCTTGCACGATCCAGGGGCCCTCTGTTGATGTCAGACGCCACGGCGGTATCGCAGATTCCCTGCTGCAGAAGCCAGATGGGGATATATCCGTGGTCGGTACCCACATCCGCCGTCACCCCGCCCGCCGTCACCATGGAAGCCGCCGTTTTCAGCCGGTCATCGGGCAGAGTCAGGAGGGGATATGCAGTATTTTGTCCATTCATACCATTTTCACTCCAATCAACAAAAACGGGCAGACTGCAGTCCACCCTGTTTTTTCTTATTTCTTGGATGCAAAGTATTCGTTCAGCTTTGCGATCAGTGCATCGGCGTCGGTGCCGTGTACATCGCAGGCATCTTCAATGCATTCTCCCCGAGATACCGGGCAGTCCAGACAGTGCATCCCGATTTCCAGGAAAAACTGACCTGCTTCTTCGTCAAAATCCAGAATATCCCCAATGATGGTTTCTCTTGTTACTTCCATTGTATTTCTCCTTTTCTCCCTTACGGGATTTCATTTTTCTCAGTTGGCTTTTTTCACGCCCACCGGATCGGGAACGCTGATTTTCTGAATGTCCGCTCCCAGCCCGCGCAGCTTCCCGCAGATATCATCATACCCACGTTCGATCAGATTTATTTCGGAAATTTCCGTCTGTCCCTCACACATCAGCGCCGCAATCATCACCGCAATGCCGCCTCTGAGGTCTGTGGCAATCACAGGAGCAGCGGACAGCTGACAGGGCCCTTCGATATACACAATCCGGCCTTCCACCTTGATCTGTGCGCCCATCCGGTTCAGCTCTTCCACATACCGGAACCGGTTGTCGTAGATGCTTTCGTTGATGTAGCTGACCCCTTCCGCCCGGCACAGCATAGCCGTCATCTGGGGATGCATATCGGTGGGGAACCCGGGATAGGGCAGTGTCTTCACGCTGGTTTTGCGCATCTTCGCACATCCCGTCACATGCACCGCATCGTCGAATTCCTCCACATCCGCACCCACTTCAATGAGCTTGGCAGTGATGGATTCCAGATGCTTGGGAATCACATTATTGATCCGCACAGACCCCGCCGTGGCAGCTGCCGCCACCATAAAGGATCCGGCTTCAATCATATCGGGAATGATCGCATAGGTGCATCCGTGCAGTTCTTCCACCCCGCGGATCTTGATGACATCAGACCCGGCACCGGTGATGTTGGCGCCGCAGGAGTTCAGGAAGTTGGCGCAGTCTACGATATGGGGCTCCTTGGCTGCGTTGTCGATGTAAGTAGTGCCCTCCGCCGTAGCCGCTGCGATCATGATGTTCAGCGTAGCCCCGACGGTGGAAACGTCAAAGAAGATGCTGGCGCTTTTCGGGCCGTCCTCAGAGGAAATTTCCACATATCCCCCTTCGGTGTTCACAATGCCGCCCATGGCTTCAAAGCCCTTGATGTGCTGGTCGATGGGCCGGACACCGAAGTCGCATCCGCCGGGCAGACCCACTCTGGATTTTCCGAACCGGCCGAATTCCGCACCCAGCAGATAATACGACCCTCTGATCCGCCGCACCAGATCGTATTCCGAAGAACAGGGAATCACATCCGTGCAGTCCACTTCATAGGTGGTCTTATCCAGCATCCGGATTTTTGCCCCCATCCCCCGCAGAATTTCAAAGGAACAGGTAATGTCACTGATGTTCGGCATATTTTCCAGAACAATTTTGTCCTTTACCAGAACACAGGCATATATGATGGGCAGCGCTGCGTTCTTGAATCCGCTGACTTCCACACTGCCCATCAGCGGTACGCCTCCCCGCACCAGTATTTTTTCCATGAATTACACCATGCCTTTCCAAGCCGCACAGACGGCACTTCAGAATCTATAAAACCGCAGACCGGCCGTACATACACAGCCGCGGGAAAATTTGCATATTCAAATCATACAGCAGACATAAAAATGCCGTATCGATACAGCATATATTATAACAGGAATGGAATCAAATGGGAAGGGTTTTTGACCATGATTTTCACATCCTTCACATTTTCCGGGATTTTCGCCTGTCCACCTCAGGACATATCCCCCGTTTTTGTGTATAACGTACCATCCAGAGCACTGTACACCAGAACCCCTACCGTGTCGGTCTCCACACGCCAGCAGGGGATCAGGCAGAATCCTTCCTCCTGTGCAAACAGGTACAGGGAATAGCACCGTTCCACCGCCGTCACTGTACATCCGTCCGGCATATTTTCCGACCCGGCCAGTGTACGTTTCATCATAAACAGGATATTCGTAATATCGGAAAGCTGTGCCATATAGGACTCTCCGAAGGTCATGAAGCACCATTTTCCGGCCGCTTCCGTCACCACCCCGTTCTGGACCAGACAGATCACAGCATTCTCCGTAATCTCCACCCCATCGATCTTCCGCAGGCACCGCACATAGGCCTGTCCGTCATCTTCGCCATGCACCGATGCAATCACGGTTTCGATCCGCACGGAAGCGCCCAGACTGCCGTCCTGTTTGTTCAGAAAAGCCATGGCTGCCCGTGCTGCCGTTCCCGTCCCCGAAAGCTCCGGCAGTCCCGCCGTAAGAGTATCGTAGGAGGTCATCTCCCCCTGTTCGTTCACAATCCGTCTGTCCGCCTCCAGTCCCGCCCGCCGGTAATGGAACCCGAAGCCGTCGGAAAATTCCGTCATGTCTCCGTTGTAGTGCAGAAACAGCTGTCCGTCGGGGATCACATAAGTACTCTTGATCCCGCTTTCCGCCAGCAGCAGCGCCGCATTTTCTGTATACCCCACGCCGTCCGACATATAGATCATACCGTCTTCCCGCACCCGGGGCACCAGACTTTCCTCCAGCCGGATTCCGTCCTCCGCCAGCACCCGGCAAAGATCCTCTACCGCCGTTTCCGGGATCCGGTAGATATTCCGGTACAGCAGGATCATATTCCCCGCCAGAATTCCCAGCGCCAGACAGAGCACCGCCAGCAGTACTGCCATGATATTTTTCTGCCGCATCCGAATCCCTCCTTTCCAGAATGCATTTCATCCGTCTTCTCGGCCGTTTTTTCCATAGAATGTCCAGACAGGATAAATATTGTTTCCCGATGCACCTGCCGGATATGTCAGGGTGACATCTGTGTATCCTGTGGGCACATCCCAGTCCAACAGTCCGTACTCCAGAAAACTGGAATCAAAATCCCCCAGAGAACGGATTGCCGTCGCATACAGCTCTACAGAAATAACCTTGTCCTCTTCCGTCACCACCACCGCCGCAGGTCTGCACCCATCCAGCAGCAGATTGTCAAAGGCATACCGGAAAACCATCCGCAGCTGCCCCTCCGCCAGAGAAACCTCTGTCAGCACCGGTTCTGCGTCACCACCCAGATAATACGGATGGATCTCCCGCAGATCCTCAATGATGGTACAGGCCGTCCGGAGACTGTCAGACAGGGTATACTCCTCCTGGTATCCGATGAAATGCTGCATCGCAATCCCACCGTCGGTTCCGGCCGTATATGTCAGACTGTCATTCTGCGTCCGAAAAACACCGTGTGCTTCCACAATCACCTGTGTCCCGTCCGCTTCTTCATGGGTATTCAGTTTATCCGGGTTGAAATTATAGTTCAGCAGCAGCTTTTTCAGGTCATCCACCCGGTTTTCCTGCATCATCACCGCAGTTCCCGGCGTCAGCAGAATGTTCCGTACCCGCATCCGTTCCAGAAACACAGGCTCCATGGCACCATCCTCCTGCTGAATCAGCCGGAACCGGAAAAAGCTCCCCGCCAGTCCTTCCACAAACCCCTGCACCTGCGCCAGCGTAGGATATTCTTCCTGCGGACGGCACAGATACCGCCAGACCAATCCTTCCGTATCCCGCAGGATAATCTGACAGTCCCCGTACTGCTCATCCGGCAGCAAAATAAACAGTTCCCGCAAAGGCATAACCGTTTCTCCGCCGCTCTCTTCATCCAATCCGGCCACCGCAGCCGCAGCCGCCTGCAGAACCGGCACCGAAAGTGCGCTGTGGTACCGGATATACACCGCCCGGCTGCTTCTGGCAAGCATAGCCCAGTTCACTGCCGTTTCCTCCGCCGGCTCTCCTGCCAGTCCCGCCGCAAGACAGGGAACAAGCATATCGTAAAGTTCCCGGATGACATTGTCCCCTGCCGAAATTCCTTTTCCTCCCGACGCCGGAGTCACGCCAATAAACGCCGGCTGCAGATATTCTCCGGGAGAAACATCCGTCGATTCCTTTTCCACATCAGAGATCAGAGAAGATATGGCAAAAGGCGGATCCGAATACAGTGTTCCGCTGGCAGCGCTGTTGAGCATTACCGTCAGCACCATCGCCGCCATCAGTACGACAAACACAAGAATTACGCTGACAATCAGCAGTTTTTCTGTCCGTGACATCCTGCTTCCGGTCATATTCCCTCTCCTTTCTCCGTGAAATAATTGTATCCTTTATGGCTTATTCTTCTTCCGCAGGCTTCAGCTTCCCCACAAAGGGCAGCTCAATCCGCACCTGCGTCCCTTCATTCAGTTTGCTTTGAATGGAAATCTGTCCGCCGTGGGCTTCCACCAGCTCCTTGGCAATGGCCAGTCCCAGCCCGGTTCCCCCGGCATCCGATGTTCTGGATTTTTCCACCCGGTAGAACCGTTCAAAGATGTGTGCAATGTCCTCTTCCGGAATCCCCACACCGTTGTCTGTTACCGTGGTCACCAGTCTGTCGCCTTCCCGGAACAACGCCACGTCAATATGTCCCCCTTCCGGTGTATACTTGATGGCGTTGGAGATGATATTGATCACCACCTGTTCCAGTCTCTGCCGGTCACCGGTCACCATGGGCAGATCTTCCTCCATGGTACAGGAGATGGTGTGCCCGTGGGCTTCCAGATCCGTCCGCATGACTTCACAGAGCCGCCGTACAGAAGAGGGCATATCGAACAGCTCCACCTGCCATTTGGTGCGTTTGTTGTCCAGACGGGACAGCACCAGCAGATCCGACACAATCCGGGTCATCCGGTCGCTTTCGGAAAGGATCATGTCGAGGAAGTATTCCCGCATTTCTTCGTCCATCTCCGGGTCGGAAAGGACCGTTTCCGTGGCACCCTTGATGGAGGTCAGCGGCGTTCTCAGCTCGTGGGATACATTTGCCACAAACTCCCGTCTGCTTTCGTCCAGTTCATACCGTCCGGTCACATCGTGGGCAATCAGAATGCAGCCGGGCACTTTCTTTCTGCCTTCCGCATACCGGATCACCCCGAAGCTCACATCAAATACCCGTCCGGCAAAGATTCTGTCCCGGAACACAAATCCGTCCTGAGACCGTTCCACCGCCGCATCCGGGGAGGTCAGCCGCAGACGACCGTTTTCCCGCTGCAGAGGAATATCCATTTCTTCCAGACAGGTATCCAGTACGGCATCCCCTTCCTGCCCGAAACTGTTCCGGTACAGCTGGGCCGCACTGTCGTTCCAGTGAAGCAGTTTTCCGCCTGCCGAAAATGTAAAGACAGCGTCCCGCATACAGGCCAGCACCGTCCGCAGTTTTTCCCGTTCTCCGGAAACTTCATCCAGTGTGTCCTTCAGCTGGTCTTTCATATAATTGAAGTTTTCTGTCAGAATCCCCAGTTCGTCCCGGGAATTGACCTCGATGGGCTGGGTGAAGTCCCCTTCCGCCACCAGTCTGGTACCCCAGGTCAGCCGCTGGATGGGCGAGGTAATGGCTTTTGCCAGGAAAAAGGAAAGCAGAATGGCAATCAGAATCCCCACAAACATGGCCTGAATAATGATGGAGAAAATCACCTGATTCAGCTGCTGTACCTCTTCCAGAGAGTCCTTCACATACACAATGACCTCGCCCTCTGCCAGCGGAAGTGCCCAGTCGGCATATTCCGTCCCGCTGATGATCCGGTTGTCATACCGTCCGTCCATGGCAGAAAGCAGGTTCGGCGTAATCTCCAGCTGTGCCCCCAGCTTGGCATCCGATCCGGTCAGCATATTCCCGTCCCCGTCCAGAACATAATAATTCCGGTAGGCGTCAATCCCCAGAATACTCCCGTAAGAGGACAGAATCTCTTTCATCCCCGCCGCATCCTGCACATCCTTCGCCGCTTCCTGCAGTTCTCCGTACAGAATCGTCTCTTTCCCGAAGCATTCTTCCATCTGCACGCTGAACTGTCCGGCAAAATAGGAAGAAACCCCGTTCATCAGAATTGCCGAAACCGCACACATGACTGCCACGATGAAGATCAGGAGAATCAGCACAATCTTAAAATACAGACTTTTGAACATATCCGTTTATCTTTTGGCAAGGAAATATCCCACGCCCCGCTTGGTCATCAGATATTCCGGCTTGGCAGGATCCTTTTCAATCTTGTTCCGGATCCGGCAGACAGTCACATCCACCGTCCGGATGTCCCCGTAATAATCGTCATATCCCCAGATGGCTTCCAGCAGCGCTTCCCTGGAATAGGCTTTCCCCGCATTGGCGGCCAGAAAGGCAATGAAATCATAGTCCTTCTTGGACAGTTCAATGGCTTCTCCGTTTTTGGTTACCGAATAGTGGGTGGTATCGATGGCAAGTTCCCCCACCTCAATGACCGCCCCCGCCGCAGGAGTCTGCCGCACCTGCACCACTTCCCCGGAAGACCGGCGGATATTGGCACGGATCCGGGACAGCAGTTCCTTGAAGGAGAAGGGCTTGGTCACATAGTCGTCCGCACCGGTGTCCAGCCCCAGAATCTTGTCCTTTTCCTCTTCTCTGGCCGTCACAAAAATAATCGGCACCTGTGATACCAGCCGGATCTTTTCGCACACTTCAAAGCCGTTCATCCGCGGCAGCATGATGTCCAGCAGAATCAGGTCATATCCGCCTGTCAGAGCCTCCGTCAGACCGGTTTCCCCGTCATAGGCACAGGTACAGTCATATCCTTCCTTTTTGATATTGTACGCCAGAACCTGCGCGATGTTCTTTTCGTCCTCCACCACCAGGATTTTTTTCTTTCCGTTTGCATCCATATCCATACCTCTCTTTCGATCACGTTACGGCAGCAGCAGTTCCGTCCGGCAGGATTCCGGATCCGCCGTCAGGTTGCACAGCAGGGCGATCATCCGCTGGGAACATCCGTCCCCGCTGACCTTTACAATCACACTGTCATGTTCTTTCAGATATGCCGTCAGTTCCGCATATACCGCATCCGGATCCGTGCTGTAGTCCACTACAAAATCCGGTTCCACCACAATGTACCCCGCCTGCCGCAGAGCCTCCCTGTCCGTATCCCCGTACGCCGGAAGCACATACTCCAGCCGCCGGCAGAACATATCCTCCAGCCTGTCGTTCACCGCATCCGCTTCTTCCGCAGACCCGGCACAGATTCCGGCATTCCCGAAAAACGCATATTCCCAGAACTTCTCCGGATCCGAGCGCCCGTGGAGAAACATGGTACACACCAGTCCGCTGTTTTCCACCACCGCTTCCGCCGGTACAAACTCCGGATTTTCGTAATTGTCCCCGGTGACAATATATACCCGCCGGATACCGTCCTGTGCAGGCAGCTCCTGTATGGAATCCTCCTCCGGCAGCGGTTCGGTCTGCAGGGGCTGCTCCCGGTACAGATCCATCAGCTCCTCCATGGAACGCCCAGCCTCCGCATCCGAAAGCCGCAGTACCACAGTACCGTTTTCCGTCTGGGCATAGGTACGGGTCAGAGAGAAAATCTCCGCAATCCATTCCCCGTCCACGTAGGTATACCCGTTTTCCCGGAATATTCCCACATTCTCATACAGCTCCCCGTCAATCACCGCCGTTTTGTCCGCAAACAGAATGGACACATAGGTTCCGTCTGTCCGCACGTTCCCGGGCACCTGTGTAATCAGCAGATTGCCGCCTTCCTGATGGCTGGATACGGTGATCCCGTCAAACATTCCCAGCAGATCCGCCGGAATATGATACCGTCCGTCCTTCATCAGCAGCGGCGCCATCCGGTCCTTGTACCATGCTTCGTCGTTGTGGAACAGGGTGGGCATATCGTATTCCGCCGCCAGTGTCCCCGCCCCGCAGAACAGCATACAGACCAGTACCGCCGCCAGAAGCCCGATCCGCCGCAGCCGCTTATTCTTCATAAAACATTCCTTCCGCCCGCAGATGGTATGCCACGGCCAGATCCACTACCATGCCGTAGCTTCTGGTGCCTTCCGCCGCCCCCTGCAGTACCAGATACGTGTTGTTCACCGCATCGCTGACTTCCGCCGCCGCATTGTCCCGGTACTTGTCGAAAAATTCGCTGTAGCACTGAAGATCATACCGCACCCGGCTGTCCAGACTGCGGGCTACTTCATAATACAGTTCCGGAGACGCCATGTACAGGGGAGACATCAGATATTCGTACATATTCAGATACCCGCTGTACTGCATATAAATATCCTCCGACCCGATGCAGACCAGATACGCCAGGAAGTTCGCTTCGTTTTCTCTGGCAATCCCTCTCTGATGCGCCATCTCATGGGCCGTCGTATACATGTTCACAAAATAGGGATAGTTGGTATTCAGATTGGCTTCCCCGGTAAAATAGGTGTACATGCCGGATATATGGGTGTAGGTCATAAAAGAAGAGGACATGATCTGCTTCACCGGCACCTGCAGCACCGGCAGAAAATCATACCGTCCCGCCAGCTTGGCATAGGAATCCTGACACAGCGCCACCGCTTTCTCGTGGTCATAGGGCCGCACAGAACCCACGTCCTGCACATAGTATACCCCGTCCGCCAGAATGTTCAGCCGGTTCACCACGATCATGGCCGTTTCATACAGCTGCTTTGCCGAGACCTCCTGTCTGTCCAGCCCCAGCTTTTTGTCCACCGTCGTTCCCCGGTATCCCGCCGCAAAAGTCGCCACAAACAGGGTGTACAGCACCGCCAGTACCGCCAGCAGTCCGCAGATCACCCGGATCATATACCGTTTTCCCCGGTTCGCTTTCCGGATGCAGAACACCAGCAGCGCCGTCACCGTCACCGGCAGACTCAGGATGATGGTCTCCGCCAGCGAAAAGGGAATCCACCCGGTCAGATAGGCTGTAATACTCCGGCAGACCGCACTGATGTTTTCATTGAACCAGTCCGCAAAAGACCGGTTGAAAAGAAATACAATATGACAAACCGCCGCCGCCAGGGTCACCGCCCAGATGGGCAGACAGGCCGCAGGCAGCCAGCGATGGATTCTTCTAAAGGTTCTCTTCCACATGGGGATCATCCTTTCTTCCGTGGCATTCACTCTGACAGTACGCTTCCGCCGCTGCCAGTACCCTCTCTCTTTCCCCGGTGCAGATATCCAGCAGGGAAAACATATCGGGGAACAGCGGCGCCGTCACCGAAACCGTCCGTCCATCCTCCGGGTGCGGGAAACAGGTGCGGTAGGAATGCAGCGCATGTCTGCCGATATGGGGAGACGCCGCACCGTACAGATCATCCCCCGTCACCGGACAGCCGATCCCGGCAAACTGTACCCGGATCTGGTGTGTCCGCCCGGTAATGGGATGGGCCATCACCACCGCATGCCTTCCGTTCTCCCACAGCACACAGTAATCCGTCACAGCAATCTTGGCATCCGGCGTATCCGGCGCAGTTTCTTCTCTTTCAATAATACTGTCCGCTTTCCGGTGCATAAAAGAAGTCAGTGTCCCTGTTTTTTCCGCCGGAACCCCGTCCAGTACGGCAAAATAGGTTTTGGAAATCTGCCCGGTGGTCATGGCGGTGTACATTTTATAGGAAGCGTCTCTGGTATTGGCCGTCAGCATGCAGCCGCTGGTGTCCCTGTCCAGTCTGTTCACCGGCCGGAACACATAGGGCTTCACCCGGTACCGCCAGGCCAGCGCATTGGAAACGGTGTCCAGCTGGTGTCCCAGAGACGGGTGCGCAGGCATGTCCGCCGGCTTGTTCACCACGGTGATCCATTCGTCTTCATACACCACATCGATGGGCAGATCCGCCGGAATG
>JAFQGY010000011.1 GCA_017415325.1 Clostridia bacterium | reverse complement strand
TGCCTATATCGGCGGTCTGTTCTGTGTGCTGGGCCACATTTTCCCCTGCTACTATAAGTTCAAGGGCGGCAAAGGGGTGGCAACCTCCGCCGGTATGGTTCTGATGACCAACTGGAAGGTACTTCTGGTGCTGGTGGTGATTTTTGTACTGCTGGTGTACATGACCAAGTATATTTCCTTCGGTTCCATCATGGTATACCTGCTGTACCCCCTGCTGCTGAACAATATGAAATCTCCCACGGATCCGTCCATTGCCATTGTGTTTGCGTTTGTCATTACCATACTCGGGGTCTTCATGCACCGCAAGAACCTGAAACGGATTTTTGAGGGAACAGAAAGTAAGCTGTCCTTCAATGTAAAAGACAAACCTGTGGCTGTGGAACCGGAAATATCCATCCCTGCGGAAGACGATGCCGACAAGCAGGAAAAAGCCGGGGAGGATGCAAATGAGCAGTAAGGAAGCAAGCCGCTTTGCCGAGCTGGTGCAGACCGCTGCCCGGACGGGGAAACTGAAATCCTGTACTTTATATAAATCCACAGAAAAGGAACTGGCCAAGGCAAAGGGCAGTCTGAAAAAAGCGGGCGGGGAACCGGTGCTTCAGCTGGAACGGTTCTGGACGGAAGGACGTCTGACCCATGAAAACATCCCGCTTGACAGAATTTCCGAAGTTCTGCCCGGGTATCTGGGAGAACAGTTCCGCCAGGCAGATCTTATGACCCCGGACGGTTCCGCTTCCCTGATGATTTCCTCCAAGGGAAAGGTGACACTTCTGGTCAAGGGGGAACTGAAACAGGCGGAAAATATGACAGCCGCCGCAGAACCCGCCGCATCCGACAACAACCGGACCAAGAACCGTCTGCTGACCGGAGAAGAGGACTTCCTGCGGTATCTGGGCGTATCCGACGAAAAAGGACGTGTCCATGACAAGAGACAGGCGAAGTTCCGCCAGATCTGCCGGTTCACGGAATACATCAAAGAAGCTGCCGAAAGCCTGCCGAAGGACGGAAAGCTGTATGTGGCTGACCTGTGCTGCGGCAAAAGCTACCTGAGCTTCGCGGCATACTATACCCTCACCGCCATTCTGGGCAGGGAAGTGGACATGGTCTGCGTGGATCTGAAAGAATCCGTGATCCGGGAATGCGACGGGATTGCAAAGGCGCTGCACTACGATGGTATGCACTTTTTGTGCCAGAATATCTTCGACTACCAGCCGGAAAATCCGCCGCATATGGTGATCTCCCTCCACGCCTGCGACACCGCAACAGATGCCGTGCTGGAAGTGGCCATGCGGAACCGGGCGAGGGTGGTGCTGTCTACCCCCTGCTGCCATCACGATATGAACAGGCGGCTGAACTGCCCTGCGGTGGACTTTATCGGGGAAAGACCCCTGCTGCGCCAGAAATTCTGTGATGCCGCCACCGATGCTCTTCGTCTGCTCCGTCTGGAAGCCATGGGCTACCGCACCGACGCTACCGAGCTGATCGATCCGGAAGACACGCCGAAGAACATCATGCTCCGGGCCTGGAAGAAAAACGGCTGGAAACAGGATTCACAGGAAGCACTGCAGAAATGGGAACGCTACAGAGACACCTATCGTTTCCTGTACAGTGAAGAACCGCCTGCCCTGCCCGAAACGCTCTGACGAACTTTATTTTATTACTACATAGAAAGGCTTACTGTTATGGAACTGAATGCCCTGATCGCTGCCATCGGCAATACCGAGCTGACAGCAAAGGAACGTCTGGATGCCCTGCGGGAAATCGCAAAGAATCTGGACAAGATCGATCGTACCGAACCCGGTATCTTCGTGAACAACCACATCCACACCTGTTACTCTTTCTCCCCCTACACCCCCACTTCCGCCGTATTTTACGCATGGAAGGCCGGGCTGCGTACTGCCGGAATCATGGACCACGACAGCGTAGGCGGCATCAAGGAATTCATCGAAGCCGGCGCCATCATGAACATGCCCATCACCTGCGGTTTTGAATGCCGTGTCAACGTAAAGGGCACCGCTCTGGAAGGCAAGAAGATCAACAACCCCGACCAGAAGTCCTGCGCGTATCTGGCTATGCATGGGATTCCCCATCAGAACGTGGACAAGGCAGAGGCTGTTCTTGCAGGCGTGAGAGAAAAGAGAAACGCCCGGAACCGGAAGATGTGCGCCAGAATCACCGAAATGACCAAAGCAAACGGGATTGAACTGGACTTTGACAACGATGTATACCCGATTTCCATGGCCAAGGAAGGCGGCAGCATCACCGAACGGCATATCCTGTTCGCCCTGACAAAGAAGATCACCGCCAGATACCCGAACAGAGAAGAAGCCTGCGATTTCGTGGAACAGCTCACCGGCAAGCCTCTGGGTGACAAGACCCGCACCAAGCTGCTGGAAGCACCCGAAAACTTCTATGAATACGACATTCTGGGCGTGCTCAAGGGACATATGGTAGAAAAGTTCTACGTGGACGCAGACGAAGAATGCATGAACATCCGGGAATTCACCGCTCTGGCCAAGGAACTGGGCGCCATTTCCGCCTATGCATATCTGGGTGACGTTGGGGAAAGCCCCACAGGGGACAAGAAGGCACAGAAGTTTGAAGACGACTACCTGCCCGAACTGTTCGACACCCTGGTCGACTGCGGTTTCTCTGCCGTGACCTACATGCCCTCCCGGAATACCAAGGAACAGCTGGCAACCCTGATGCAGTACTGCCACGACCGGAATCTGTTTGAAATCTCCGGCGAAGACATCAACTCCCCCCGTCAGTCCTTCATCTGTCAGGCACTGGCCGATCCCGCATACAAGCATTTGAGAGTGGCTACCTATGCACTGATCGGTCACGAAATGGCCGCTTCCGAATGCCAGTGCAAGTCCATGTTCTCTGACAAGACCAAAGAAACCATGCCCGCTCTGGAAGACAGAATCGCCGCATACTCCAAAATCGGCGGCTGGGAAGAATAATTTTCCATTTGACGACAATTTTGCCGATATATACATACGAAAGGAAGACTGAATCATGAGTCTCGAAACACTCGTACATTTTTCCAATGCATACGGTGCAAACCCCGCTTTCGTTCTGGCAGGCGGCGGCAACACCTCCTATAAGACCGCAGATACCCTGTACATCAAGGGCAGCGGTACCTCTCTGGCTACCATCAAGGGCGAACAGTTCGTAAAGATGGACCGCAAGGCTCTGGCCGCTATCTGGGAAAAGACCTATTCCGCCGACGAAAAGGAAAGAGAAGCCGAAGCACTGGCCGACCTGATGGCCGCCAAGATGCCCGGTGAAGAATCCAAGCGTCCCTCCGTGGAAACCCTGCTCCACGACCTGTTCCCCCAGCAGTTCATCCTGCATGTACATCCCTCTTCCGTAAACGCCATCACCTGCTCCGCACAGGGCAAGGCTGCCGCTCTGGAACTGGTTCCCGGTGCTGTATGGGTAGACGAATGCAACCCCGGGTATATCCTGGCCGCTACCTGCCGTGAAAAGATGCTGGCATACAAGGCCGAAACCGGCAAGGATGCTTCCGTTGTATTCCTGCAGAACCACGGTATCTTCTTTGCCGCCGATACCGAAGCCGAACTGGATGCTCTGGTAGGCGGCATCATGGCTGCCATCGACGCCAAGCTGGCTGTAAAGCCCGACTTCTCCGACGTGGAATTCTGCAAGTGCACTGCCGCAAAGATCGCTCCCGTTCTGCGTATGTGCTATGACGCCGAAGGACAGGCCGCTGTTGTGTTCACTGCCAACAAGCAGGTTCTGGACTTTGCCGCATCCGCTGAAGCATTTGCCGTTCTGAAACAGCCTCTGTCCCCCGACCACATCGTATACTGCAAGGCAGAACCCCTCTTCATCGAAGACTTTGCACCCGAAGCCATCAAGGCCGCATTCGAGGAACTGAAGGCACGCCGTGGTTTTGCTCCCAAGGTTGTGTTCGCCAAGGGCATCGGTATGTTCACCGTAGGCGCATCCCTGAAGGAAGCCAAGACCGCCGCTGTGGTATGGCAGGACGCTATGACCATCACCGTACTGGCACAGAACTTCGGCGGTGTACGTCACATGGCTCCCGACATGGTGGACTTCATCGTGAACTGGGAAGTGGAATCCTACCGTGCGAAGGTATCTCTGGCCGGCGGTTCCGCCAAGGCTCTGGCCGGGAAGACCGCAATCGTAACCGGTTCCGCACAGGGCTTCGGCGCAGGGATCGCTGAATATCTGGCCAAGGAAGGCGCCAATGTGGTTATCGCCGATATGAACGCTGCCGGTGCTGCTGCCACTGCCGAAAAGATCGCCGCAGAATACGGTGTGGGCACTCTGGCCGTTTCCGCCAACGTATCCGACGAAGCCAGCGTGGAAAACATGATGAACGAAACCGTTCTGGCCTTCGGTGGTCTGGATGTTTTCGTAAACAACGCCGGGATCGTTCGCGCCGGTTCTCTGGAAGAAATGACCAAGGCCAACTTCGAACTGGTTGCCGCTGTCAACTACACCGCTTACTTCCTGTGCGCCAAGTACGCTTCTGCCGTGATGAAGCTGCAGAGAGCTGTGGCTCCCGGCTACATGATGGACATTATTGAGATCAACTCCAAGTCCGGTCTGTCCGGCTCCAACAAGAACTTTGCCTACGCAGGTTCCAAGTTCGGCGGCATCGGTCTGACCCAGTCCTTCGCTATGGAACTGGCTCCCTACGGCATCAAGGTCAACGCTGTATGCCCCGGCAACTTCCTGAACGGTCCCCTGTGGTCCGACCCGGAAAAGGGCCTGTTCGTACAGTATCTGAACGCCGGCAAGGTACCCGGTGCCAAGACCGTGGAAGACGTGAAGAAGTTCTACGAATCCAAGGTTCCGCTGGGACGTGGCTGCGAAATCGAAGACGTTGCCAAGGCTGTTCTGTACATCATTTCCCAGAAGTACGAAACCGGTCAGGCTGTTCCTGTAACCGGCGGTCAGGAAATGCTGAAGTAAGCTGATTTTTCTTCTAACAGAATACTATAGGCCGGACGGCTTTCTCTGTTCACCGGAGAGGCTGTCCGGTTTTTTTCATCCATATGCCCAAAAATTCCCTTTGAACTTCGCTCATTTTCCCACTTGACTTTCGCCGGGGTATCATTTACAATATACATATACTTGTATTCCTATACCCATTTTACATAACAGGAGAAAAACCATGCGAGGAAGAAGAAAAACCGTAAAAATATCCGAGGCCGAATGGAGCATCATGAAGGTGCTGTGGGATGGCTGTGAACAGAGCGGACGGGGAATGACCCTGGGAGAAATCGTGGCACAGCTGGCCGATACCAACAGCTGGAGCAATACCACCATCCGTACCCTTATCATCCGCCTGTCCGAAAAAGGAGCGGTGTCCATCGACAAAACCACCGGTGTGTACAAATATACCCCCAACACCTCCCGGAATGACTGTGTCCGCAGTGAAGTGGATTCCTTTATCGACCGGGTATTCGCCGGTTCCGCATACAGCCTGATGGCGTCTCTTGTCAAAGAAGGAAAGTTCAGCGACAAGGAACGGCAGGAAATCATCCGCATCCTGAACGACATCGAAGAAGCATAACGGGAGAGCGAAGATACTATGCCTGAATATCTTGTACTCCTGCTGAGCCAGGTGACGATATTCTCCTCTGTAACTGCCGTTCTTCTGCTGGCCGTCAAATGGATTTTCCGCCGACGGATCCCGCCCATGCTCAGTCTGCTGTTATGGCTGATTCTGCTTGTCCGGGTAACGCTGCCCATGCTGCCGGAAAGTGCCTTTTCCATCTATAACCTGATTCCTGCCGGGCGGGTCATCACCTATACCCTGACCCACGATTACGATCAGGTCACCCAGGTGCCGGAAGAGACAGAGGCAGAGAATCCGTACCGCTTCCATGGATCTGACGAGCTGCTGCAGGCGGAACCACTGCCGGATGCATCGGCGGAAGGAACGGGTCAGTCTCCCTCCATTGCCCGCATACGGAATGTGGAGCGGCGGTTCTGCATTGCACTTCTGACGGTGTTTGCCTGCGGCGTGGTTCTGACGGGATGTATCCAGTGGATCCTGTATGACCGTGCTATACGGCGTGTGTGCCGCAGCTCCTGTCTGTGCAGGGATTCCCGGATTCTGCAGATCTATACGGAAACGGCGGCAGATATGCGGATCATGGACAAAAAAGCACCACCTCTGCGGCTGGGCAGTACCACCATGCTGGCGGGTCTTGTACGCCCCTGCGTCATTCTGCATCCGGAATCGGCGGAAAGAGAACTGTCGGAATCGGAACTGCGGATGGTTTTTCTCCATGAACTGCACCATTTCAAGTATATGGACAACTGGATTCTGCTGCTTTCCACAGTGGTTTGTGTCATTTTCTGGTATAATCCTCTGCTGTGGCTGGTGCGGAACATGCTCAGAGAAGATATCGAAGTGCTCTGCGACGCCAGAACGCTGGAGACCTGCGGAAACCGGGACGGCGAATATGCCCGGATGCTGTACAGGAGTTCCTGTCGGGCCGGATGGGAAATGGATGCCGGTACGGCCATGTCTGCCAGCGGCCGGAAGCTGAAACGCCGTCTGCTGCTGATCTCCAACCGACGGAAAGGGGTTTTCCTGCCGCGGATGGTATCGGTATGCCTGTGTGCGGCTATGATTGCCATATGCCTGACCAACCCCATTGTATCGGCAGAAAGCGCATACGCCCCGTATATCGACCGGATCGCCGAAATCACCGGAACATCTGCCAGAGAACTCACGCTGAATGAACAGATTACCGTGGGCACGTTTCTGGAACAGTGCGGTGATGTGCTGGAATATGCCGGTGGGGAAGAACTTCGTCGGAAAGCGGGGGGCGTCACGCTGGATGCGCTTGCCGCTCTGTCGGAGCAGTCACCGTATGTGTCGGCGGAAATTGCCGATGCCATTGCCCATATCACCCGGGAAGAAGAACTGACCCTGGAAAGCTGTTCCGTTCTGCTGACGGCACTGACAGGTATTCTGGGGGAAGGACGTTATCTCGAAATTACCCCGGAGCTGCCGGAGATGCTGTCTGCGGATGCCATGGAGACACTGTGCCGGAATCTGACGAAAGAAGAAGCCGCTGCGGTGCAGGCCTGCTACAACATCGGTGTGAAGGGGGCAGATGTGGAGTTTTCGCACATCTATACGGAAGCTATGATGAAGTTGATCCTGTCCCGGATCCAAAACAGCTGGGCACGGGAGAAGCTGGGTGTGTATTTCCAGAAGGTGAACCTGTCCGGAAAGAATCTGGATGAGATCAATGCGTATCTGGCGGGTACTGTCCGGTATGTGGGCATCGGCCGGGATTTTCATATCTGTGACCCTGAACTGTCCCGGTACGAGGAAGAAAACATCCGGGATATCCTGGGGGCCGCATATGCCGGGGAACGGGAAGATGTATATTATCTGAAAAAGACAGAGGACAACTGTTCCTTTGCGGAGGCGGCGGGGATTCTGGCAAAGGCCGGTATGACCTGGCGGGAGATATATGATGAATACGCCCTACTGGGAGAAACAGTCTATACCTGCCTGCCCCCGGATGCATTTCTGTCGGCAAACGGTCAGCCTTCGATTTCTGCTTGGGAAGCGGAAGAATATCTGCGGATTCTGGCAGATGCGGAACTGACGGAACGGTTCCATACCTGCTTTACGTATTATGAAACCTTCACCTATACAGAAGCGGACGGATCCGAGGATTCTGTAGCCATGCGCTATTATGTGGCGGAAGGGGAGAACCTGAAAGCCGGCCGACGCCTGCTGCAGAACATGCTGGAACGGCTCAATGCAGTGGCATTTGCAAAACAGTACGATGTGGAAGCCCTGTCTCTGTACGATACGGTATCCCCTGCGGCAGAGGAAGCCTGTCTGCTGGCGGCCGACATGGGGTATCTGTATTTCGGAAGGGATCCTGTGTCCGGACAGCGGCAGATCACAAACGGCCAGTGTGCCCGGGTTCTGTGCCGGTTTCTGGCATCCATGGTGAATGTATATTGAATAAAAGCGTGTACACCATCCTCATGTATAAAAGATTGGCATACACGCTTTAATCATGCCTGCGGATCAGCTCTTCTCAATGGTGTACAGCTGATGCAGTATAAGCCACAGGGACGGGAAATACCGCATGATATTCCAGACACCGATACCCCGAAGCCCCAGTTCCCGCACCAGACGAAGCTGTGCATCCGCACTGCGGGCATTCTGGAACCAGACCACATGCTCCACGGCATCGGCATAGGTTTCCGGACGGTCGTAATACCGGAAGAACGGCGCCTGTTCCGTTTCGTCATACTGAATGGCGGTGTTTTTCTGCAGGGCACGTTCCACGGCAGCCACATTGCCAAGGGACTGGGCACGGGTTTCTCCCTGCACAAAGGGCAGAGGCCAGTCGTAGCCGTAATTGGGTACACCCATGAAAATTTTATCCGCCGGGATTTCGGTAAGGGCATATTCCAGAACACGGCGAACCTCCGGCAGCGGAGATACGGCACGGGGCGGCCCGTAGGCATACCCCCACTCATATGTCATTGCCAGAACTGCATCCGCCGCTGCACCAAGTCCGCCGTAATCGTGCCCTTCATACAGCAGGCCCGGCTGATCTGCCCGGTATTTGGGGGCCAGTGAAACAAATACAACGCCGTCCTCCCCCAGAGTTTCCTGCAGTTGTGTGATAAATGCAACATATGCATCCGCCGCAGCGCCGGGAATGTACTCAAAATCCACATCCACTCCGCCGTATCCTTTGGCCCGGACAATGTCTGCCGCCGAGGCAATCACCTGTGTACGCAGTTCCGGATTTTCCAGCACCAATGCCGCCCGGTCACTGGAGAAGGTGCCTCTTTCCGTCAGGGAAGTCAGCACCAGCAGCGGAACGGTTCCGTATTCCCCGGCAATGGCAATGAGTTCCCTGTCATCTCCCGGGGGCGGCAGAAGGGTTCCGTCTTCCCGGATGCCGTAATTGAATATGGAGAGATAGGTCAGATACGGCAGGGTACGCCGCAGGACGGAGCGGTCGATGTTGGTGTATGCATACCCATTGGTGCGGATGGGACCCAGCGGCGGGGTTTCATAGGCGATATTCAGTACCTGTCCGGGGAAAATATTGGGGGTACCGCCCAGCTGGGGATTGTTCTGATACAGAGACAGCAGAGATACACCGTACAGCGCCGCAATACCGGAGAGGGTGTCGCCGCCCCGGACGGTGTGTACCTGCGTGGGATAAAGAATCACAATATCCTGTCCCACCACCAGCTGACCCGGATTCATCAGCATATTGTCCGTAATGATGCGGGAGGCAGGTACACCGTACTGTCTGGCGATGGAATACACGCTGTCCCCCTGCTGAACCGTATGAATACTCAAAAAAATTCACCTCACAGAAAAATTCTCTCTTCCATTCTATGCACACACAGATACAATTGTACCGGAAATACTGCATATTTTTTGGAAAGAAGGGAATACTGTAGGCATATCAAAAGGAAACGAGGAAACTGTATGACATTCTGTAAAAAAGCATCTATCGCCCGGGTGGACGCCAGAGAAGTGCTGGACTCCCGGGGAAACCCCACTGTGGAAGCCATTGTGGTACTGGACAACGGGATCATGGGCTGTGCCATGGCGCCCTCCGGTGCCTCTACGGGGAAATATGAAGCCCATGAGCTGCGGGACGGAGATAAAAAACGGTACGGCGGCAAAGGGGTACTGACGGCTGTGGAAAACATCCGGACGAAAATTCATGAGGAACTGCAGGGGATGCCGGTGTGCCAGAGCGCCATTGATACGGCCATGATCCGGCTGGACGATACGGAAAACAAAAAGCGGCTGGGCGCCAATGCCATTCTGGCGGTGTCTCTGGCGGCGGCCAAGGCGGGGGCGGCATACCAGGGCGTTCCACTGTACCGGTATATCGGCGGCATCCAGGGTACCCGTCTGCCCACACCTATGATGAACATCCTGAACGGCGGCGCCCATGCTTCCAACAATGTGGATATCCAGGAATTTATGATTCTGCCGGTGGGCTTTTCCACTTTCCGTGATGCACTGCGGGCGGGGGCAGAGATCTATCATACCCTCGGCAAACGGCTGAAAGCGGCAGGGAAGTCCACAGGAGTGGGGGATGAAGGCGGATTTGCACCGGATATGCAGAGCACCGACGAAGTCCTGACCGCCATTGTGGAGGCTGTCACCGAAGCCGGATATACCACCGATCAGGTGAAGATCGCACTGGATGTGGCCTCTTCCGAATGGGCGGACGGGGACAGATACACCTTCCCGAAAGCCGGCGGATCTGCGGATGCTGTGGAGCTGGTGAACCAGTATCAGAATCTTGCGGAACGGTTCCCCATCGTGTCCATCGAAGACGGTCTGGGAGAAGACGACCACCGGGGCTGGAAGTCCATGACGGAGCGGCTGGGAGGCAGAATGATGCTGGTGGGAGACGACTATTTCGTGACCAATCCGAAAAAGCTGAAAGAAGGTATCGAGAACCACTGCGGAAACGCCATTCTGGTGAAGCCCAATCAGATCGGTACCGTGACGGAAACCATTGCCGTGGTGAATCTGGCGAAGGAACATGGCTACCGGACCATCCTTTCCCACCGTTCCGGCGAAACCGGGGACACCAGCATTGCCGATCTGGCGGTGGGGCTGAACGCAGGCTTTATCAAAACCGGTGCTCCATGCCGTGCGGAACGGACAGAGAAGTACAACAGACTGCTGACCATCGGGGACGAACTGCGGAACAGCGCCGTATATGGGAACAATATTTGAATAAAAAGTGAATTCCGGTGGGATGCTCTTGCAATTTTGGCGAAGATGTGGTATAATGGGCGTATCGTGTGGATGAACAGGGTACGCCCGGGCCATAGCCGGCTTTCCTGTATCATGTACCACCGATTCCGATAGTACCAAAAAGCGATAACTCGTGAAATAAGGCCATACCAGCCGGGGAAATAGCGGGGCCCTGTACCTGCAGTCCGCTACAGCAGGGGTGGATTCCCGGAACGAGGGCAGAACTTGTGTGGTCAGCGGCGTTTTAGGCTGTGTTGAGGAATGGGTCTTGCGCGATCGGCAGCTGTGAACCATGTCAGGTGGGGAACCAAGCAGCATTAAGCAGTGTCGCCGATGCGCCGCGAGGCAGCCTGTTCGGAGCAGAACGGACGAGACGCGCATATGATCTTCTGTTCAACTTCCGGGTGTATGGCCGTATTTTGCGAGTTATTTTCCTGCCCTGGATTTTTGGGAAGGATCGGAAAAAGAAGGGGGAATTTGGATGCATCAGGCATTGTACCGGAAATACAGACCCAGGTCCTTTGATGACGTATACGGGGAAGACCATGTTGCCTCCGTCCTGCGGTATCAGACGCAGATGGGGAAGGTTTCCCATGCCTATCTGTTCTGCGGCCCCAGAGGTACGGGGAAAACCACCTGTGCCAAGATTCTGGCCAAGGCTGTCAACTGTGAGCATCCGGAAAACGGCAATCCCTGCGGACACTGCTTTGCCTGTGAGAGCATCGACAACGGTTCGGCCACCGATGTGCTGGAAATGGACGCCGCCTCCAACAATGGGGTGGAGTACATCCGGGACATCCGGGACGAGGTAAACTATACCCCGGCGGCCCTGAACCGGAAGGTGTACATCATCGACGAAGTGCATATGCTGTCCCAGAGTGCTTTCAACGCCCTTCTGAAAACCCTGGAAGAACCTCCGGCGCACGTGATTTTCATTCTGGCCACCACCGAACTGCACAAACTACCCGCCACCATCATTTCCCGGTGCCAGCGGTTTGATTTCCGCAGAATCGCCGTGGACACCATTGCCGCCAGACTGCAGTACATCGCGGAAGCCGAACATATGACGCTGGACGAGGTCGCTGCCAAGATGCTGGCCAAGCAGGCCCAGGGCGGTATGCGGGACGCCATCAGTCTTTTTGAACTCTGCGGCGGCGGCGGACAGGCGGTCACACCGGAACGGGTCAGCGAAGTGCTGGGGCTTTCCGGGATCGAGACCGTGTACAAAACAGCCGTGGCAGTGGCCAGAGGAGATGTGGCGGGGCTGTTCCGAATTGTGGAAACTGTTTCCTCATCGGCCAAGGACATTGCGGTGTACTGGCAGGAGCTGACATCTTTCTGGCGGGATATGCTGGTGGCAAAGCATCTGAAGGAAAATGCCGCTGCATATCTGGACATGACCGAGCCGGAAATGCGGGTTTTGACCGATGCTGCCAGACGATTTGACACCGCTGCCCTGACGGCACACTTTACACTGCTGGACGAAGCCCTGAAGGAAATGAACCGTCTGCCCCAGACCAAACGGCTGACGGCGGAAATGACGCTGATCCGCATGAGCGACCCCAGACTGTCGGACACCCCGGCGGGCTATATGGCAAGACTCAATGCACTGGAAGACAAGGTCACCATGCTGTCCCAGGGGATGCCCCTGCAGGCTGCGGCAGAACCGGCGGAGATCTCTGCTGCTGTGGAATCCATACCGGAAACGGTGTCCGTAAAACCGGCGGAAACTCCTGCGGCGGCTGAACAGCAGACAGCGGTGCCGGAAGTGCAGATCGAGCCCATACCGGATATCAGCGAAGTGGTGGAACGGTTCACCGGACAGGAACCCATGGCAGGGGCATTTCTCGGAGATGCGGACTGTGCGGTTTCTGCGGACGGAAAAACCATTTATATCAAAACCACAGGTACATTCGGGGAACGGATGCTGTCGGATGGCAAAGTGAAAGCCTCGCTTCTGGCGTCCTTCCGGATGTGCGGCTTCGGGCATGCGGGAACGGAGCTTGTGATTTCTTCGGGTGCTGCGCCGAAGGCAAAAAAGAAACCGCTGGATGAACTGGCGGAAGCAGAATACTGAAATCTCATTTTTTTGAAAAGATATACGAAAGAAGGTACATAACCATGAAAGCAAGAGTTCCGAAGGGAATGGGCGGTGCTCCCAACAATATGCAGGGGATGATCAAGCAGGCCCAGAAGATGCAGGAAGAAATGGAAGCCAAGCAGGCTGAACTGGACGAAAAGGAATATGAAATCCAGGCCGGCGGCGGTGCTGTTACCGTAAAGATCAACGGCAAGATGGAAGTGCTTTCCATTGACATGACTCCTGAAGTAGTGGATCCCGACGACATCGAAACCCTGGGGGACATCCTGGTGGCCGCTGTCAACGAAGCCATCAAGAAGGTATCCGAAACCAACAACGAAGCCATGAGCAAGATCACCGGCGGTCTGAACGTACCGGGTCTGTTCTGATATGGCAGCCGAGCATCTGGAACCTCTGGAGCGGCTGACGGATATGTTCCGGCGACTGGACGGAGTGGGGAAGAAATCGGCCATGCGGTACGCTTTCTGTGTGCTGAACTTCACGGAAGAAGAAGCGAAAGCCTTTGCTGACGCCATCCTGGCCGCCAAAACGGACATCCATCAGTGCAGCCGCTGTCAGAACATCACCACCGGAGAGCTCTGCCCCATCTGCAGCGATGACAGACGGGACGGCAGTGTGATCTGCGTGGTGGAAGATCCCAGAGCGGTGATTGCCATCGAAAAAACCAGACAGTACGGCGGCCTGTACCATGTGCTCCACGGCACCATTTCCCCCGCCAGAGGCATCACACCCGACCGGCTGAAGATCCGGGAGCTGCTGACCCGCCTCCAGACGGAAGACGTACGGGAAGTGATTCTGGCTACCAATCCCACTGTGGAAGGGGAAGCCACTGCCATGTACATTGCCAAGCTGCTGTCCCCGCTGGGGATACAGGTGTCCCGGATTGCAAATGGGGTGCCGGTGGGCGGAGATCTGGAGTTTGCCGATGAAGTCACCCTGCGCCGAGCCATGGAAGGCCGGTATCTGCTGTAAGAACAATGCTGTATATCTATAATTTGGGTATGCGGCATTTTTGTTTTGCATAAAAAAAGTACCCATCCGGTGAGGGACAGGTACTTGCAAGGAATACAGAATCAGTGATCGAGTGCTTCCACAGATTCAAAGAACTTGTCGATGGCGGCTTTATAGCCCTTTTCCTGAGAAGCCCAGCCGGAGGACAGGTTGCCGTTCTGGCTGATCTGACCCTTCCAGAAAGTGTTCATGGTGTTCATGGCAAAACCGTATGCCAGACCGAAATTGAACACGATGCCTTCCCGGATCAGGTCGAACATCTGGGACATTTCAGAGTCGGCGGCGTACCGGGTCTTCATGTTGATTTCGTAGATGGCAGGAGATACCAGACGATAGCTTTCTGCAGCCATCATTTCCAGAGCGGCAGCGGTGGCATCCTTATCAGCAGTGGAGGTCACAATCCCGAACAGGGTGTTGGATTCGCCCAGCCATGTGTAGTAGCCGGCCTGCTTTTCGTCCCACTTGGGCATGGGCAGAATGGCGAAGCTGTCTTCCATATTTTCCACACAGCCCTTTACAGAGGCGAAAGCACCGACATTGAACAGGGATCTGCCTTCCTCAAAGGCACTGCCCATATCGATATACGCACGGCCTTCCCCGCCGTATACAGCATCCGGAATATTGAAGCACCAGTTCATGAGATATTCCCATGCTTCGATGGTCTTTTCGTTGTAGAATGTCAGTTCCGGATACCCTTCGTCGTTCAGCGTGGTATAGGAAATTTCAAAGGCGTTCAGGAAGGGGAAGGTGCAGTTGGCGTCATGGATAATCAGCCCATAGGTGTCTCCTGCGGACTTGGTCTGATCTCCGTCGGTATCCTGATATACACCGGTGATCATGGTGTTCATAACATCCTTGGTCCAGGTACCTGCATGTACCAGATCCACCGGATCTTCCAGACCCATGTTTTCCCGCATGGTATCGTTGGCGAAGATACACCATACCTGTTCAATGGTACGATTGGTCAGGTCACCGGAAGCCAGATACAGCTTGCCTTTGATGGAGGTTTCTTCGATCAGCTGCTGTACCCAGTAGGGCTTGGAGAAGTCCAGATAGTTCAGGGAAGTCATATCCATGAAAATCCCTTCCCCTACCAGACCAGGCAGCGTTGCATACTGCCCGGAGGCCACATCATAGGCACCGTCGTTTGCCATTACGCTGGAACGGATCTTGTCCAGATAAATATCCTTGGTGTCCCATGTGTAGGATTCACCTACATTGACGATGTCGATGTTCAGGCGGGTTTCCACGGACAGATCTCTTTCAAACTTGGCGTCGTTCACCACTTCCCCGGTGATTTCTTCCGCAAATTCATTGTTTTCCGCCCACCACATGAACTTCACGGACTGGCCGTCAAACTTTACGTCGTCGGCAATGTCGTCTGCGTAAACACGCTGGGTTTCGGTTTCCACAGGGGTCTGTTCCCCGGCGGCTTCCGGATCGTTTCCGGTGGTTTCTCCTCCGCCGCAGCCGGCCAGAAGGGAAGTGAGCATGGAAGCAATCAGAAGCAGAACAGCACATTTCTTAGAAAAGCGTTTCATAAATCTTCCTCCATAAGCAATTGTATTACAATACATATATATCACACATATATGTATGCATTATTACGGGGGGGTGAAAATACTATGAACGCATAGAGGGATTGTGATGAAAGTATAAATTTTTAGGATTAAATATGTGCAAAAACACAATATCATCCATGGGATATGCATGGAAACGGAGCCGCCTGCAGGAAAAATACATCCGGGACTTGATATTGCGTGGGGTTTATGGTATCATTAGAGTATATCATCAGGAGGAATCTGCAATGGATATAAAAGGGTATACAGTAAATTTTTTAGGGGACAGCATTACCGTAGGCGTCGGTGTTTCCGATATTCCGAACTGCCGGTACGATAACCGCATTGCCAAAATGTGCGGGCTTTCCCGTGTGAATAATCACAGTGTCAACGGCAGTCGTCTGGCGCATCAGTCGTTCCCCAGCGCCAAGCCGTGGTACGATCTTTGCTTCTGCGGCCGTGCGTATGATATGGATACCACTGCCGATATGGTGATTGTTTTCGGCGGTGTGAACGATTACATTCATGGGGATGCACCGTTCGGAGAACCCGGGGATACCACTCCCGCTACCTTCTGCGGCGGTGTGTATTATCTGATGCATTTCCTTCGTGAAACCTACGGGAATAAGCCTGTGATCTTCCTGACGCCTGCCCGTTGTTTCCTGCGTCATGAGGTGGACGATCGGATGCCTTCGGTACATGCCGCAAAGCGTGTGCCCGGCAAACCGCTGAGGGCATATGTCGATGCGATTCTGGATACTGCCGGGCAGTTTGATATCCGGGTGCTGGACCTGTATAACGACCTGGGAGTAGACCCCCATATTCCGGAACAGTTTGAAACGTACACCATGGATGGCCTGCATTTTAATGATGCCGGTCACGCACTGATTGCACAGAAGCTGAAAGAGCTTATCGAGTCCATGTAACCGAACTCCCCTGCAACCTTGCGCCTTCGGGTGTGAGGTTATTTTTTATCTTTCGGATTCTCTTTTCCCGCAGAACAAATCCGTTTCCGCAGCGGCAGAAATCTCAAAGGACTGCAAAAAAATCCCCCGGGGAATCCGAGGGACTGGAAATTACGGAACTATTTTCCAACAGCCGGCATACAAAACAGGTATTCATTCGTTGGACGGGGGGAGATCATAGGAATCGGGCATAGGCTCGTCCTTCCGGATGAAAATGGGCTCAGCGTCAAAGTCCCGGGCGGGCAGGTTGGTGAAATAGTCTGCTGAATTGGTGGACGCATTTTTCTTCCGGAGGATGCTGTCGGTTTTCTGCCGGAACAGGACACAGAGTACCGCTGCTGCCGGAACCCCCAGGATCATTCCCGCAAAGCCGAAGAACCCGCCGGCCACCGTTATGGAAACCAGCACGGCAAGGGAGGTCATCCCGGTGGAGTCTCCCAGGATCTTGGGCCCGATGACGTTGCCGTCCAGCTGCTGGATCAGGAAGATCATGAGCGCAAACCAGACGGTCATGCCCGGATCGGCAATGAACACGATAAATGCGCTGGGAATGGCGCCGATGAAAGGCCCGAAATAGGGAATGATATTGGTGATGCCTACGATCACGCTGATGAGCAGGACGAAGGGCATCCTGAAGATGGACATGAGAATGAAGGTCAGGCATCCGATGATGATGGAGTCGATGATTTTGCCGTAGATGAATCCGCCCACGGTACGGTTGGTGAAGCGCAGCAGATTGATCAGATTCACATAATGCCGTCTGGAAAGGAATGCGGCGGCGGCTTTTTTCGCCTTGGAAATCAGCCGTTCCTTGGCCAGCAGGAAGTACACAGCCGCAATAAACCCGATCAGGGCGTTTGTAACCTCAATCACAAACTGCTTCCCGTAGGAGATCACATAGTCCGCCGCAGTGGCCAGCAGATTGGAAAAATTGTTGATGATACTCTTGATGTCGGCGGAAATCTCATTCACGTCCAGAAATTCCGAAAGGGTTTCGTACTGTCCGTTGAACAGGGGAAATTCCCGTACGAAGCTGTCTGCCATGTTCTGGGCGGCCGTCACGTAATCGGTGATTTTGGACTGCAGATCCTTGAAGCTGTCAGCAACCTGCGGCAGGATCAGCCCCACTACGATGGCCAGAAGCAGCAGAAAAACGATCATGCCCAGCGTCACACTGATAGGTCTCTTGATTTTTCGGCCGATTCTGGAGCTTTCCGGAAAACGCAGGACATATTTTTCAATCCGCATCATGATGGGATTTACCAGATAGGCGATGATGAATCCGTAGATGAACGGAGCAACCACACCCACAACGGTGTCCAAGGCCTGTCTGACCTGCTCCAGGTTCATGCACAGCAGGGCAAACAGAATGATGCTGATGGAGGTCAGAAAGACATACAGGGAAATCTGAATGTACTTTGGATTCTTAAAAGGGGGCACAGCGCTCCTCCTCTCTGTTCTGTACATATTTATAATATCATTATACTGATCCTGCCTGCCACGGTCAATAGCATCCGGAAAAATAATTTGTTACAAATTTTTGTGTGTTTCCTGCTGCTGCGCGGAATCCGTTCGTCTGAGCGTGAAAAAATGACAACATACATTCTGCACAAAAATACACAGAAAAAATCATCACCTTCGACGGGGTGTTTGGCCCGGTTGTTAACAAAAAATCAACATATTTTCAGTGGGATCCGTGTTATAATATTAAATATTGAAAACCCTGCCCATGACTGCAGGGAATACCCACAGGAGGAAAGACTCTCTTACAAAAGCAGTCTGCATTCGGATTTGGAAAAGGTATTTGAGTACTTAAAAAGAAGCCTGACCATTGCATGGAAAAGCGTATTTTTCAATTTCGGCCAGTATCTGTGCTTTTTCATCGCCATTCTGATCATACAGGTTCTGTATGGGATGATGACTGTGTCAGCCGACAACAACAATCATGTGGAATATCAGCATGTGACGGAAGAATTCAACTATCACATGGTGCTGAAGGATCTGAACCAGTATCAGGCACTGTATCTGGTGAACGATGAAGGAACCGTATTCAAGAGTGACGTGATTTTTGAAGTGGTTCGCCACGACGAAAACCTGAACTATCTGACAGAAACCAAAACCCATGACGTATATCTGCGGTTTACCAGAGATTTGGATGTCTGTGAAAAGCGGTTCCGCGAGGACTATATCCCCGACCTGAAAGCATACGGGTCGGAAGGGAAGAGCTTTTCCATAGAAACCACATCTCTTCTGACATTCCAGGACAACATCAACGCCAACCGTGTGGCATTCGTGTTCATTACCCTGCTGCTGCTGGCGGTGGCAATCTTCCTGCTGATGGCCCTGTACAATATCCGTATCAACCAGTATAAATTTACATACGGTGTGTATCTGACCTTCGGGGCGGACTTCAAGATGCTGTTCTCCACGGCGTTCTGGGAGCTGTTTGTCATATCCGTGGTGACCTTCCTGCCGGCCGTGGGAATCTCCACCCTAATCTCCTTCCTGATCTATCATGCATCCGGTTACGGATTCCTGTTCAACCCCCTGTCCATCCTCAAGATTGCGCTGTTCGGACTGGCGGTTATCCTGTGCTCCGTATGGACTCCCATGAAGGTCATGTCCGTCAAGGACCCCATGTCCCTGATCGTTACGGAAGACAACTCCAACCTGGTATCTTCCCCCATGCGTTCCATCAATGTGTTCGGCGAAGCATTCCCCACCAAGTACGAGCTGTTCTCCATGTGGCGTTTCCGCAAGTACAATATCCAGCTGCTGACCACCGCTATCGTATTCTGTGCGCTGTTCATCATGGGTCTGTACATGGCGGATATCTACACCACCGACCTGGAATACCCCAGACCCCAGTTCATCGTGGATCTGTCCGACTCTCCGTATCCGTATGACGATATCATGAGCGAAGAACTGTATGGTCTGGAAGGCATCCGTGCCGTGGAAATCACCGACAACGTTACCGAAGGGCGGCATATTGCTTCCCATATTCTGGTACACCACAAGGGCGTCAAGGCTTTCAAGAATCTGGTAACCTACGAAGGTACCGAATTTGATACTGCGGGTGACGGATACCGTGCATCCAACGATGTGCTGTACACCGCCATGAATGCGGAGCAGATTCAGATTCTGGAAGACTACGACTACGAAGGCGATCTGACCAGCCTGCTGACCGGGGAAAACGTGGTTATCGTAGGCGAATCCATTTCCAATGTGCCTACCTTCAAGTATAAGGTGGGTGACAAGATCTGGATCGGTGTCAAGAACGGGCAGATCCGTTCCGTGGACTCCAACCTCACCGGCCGTGCGCTGCTGAAGGATCAGATCCAGTATTTCCATTTTGATTATATCGAATGCACCATCGGCGCCATCATCTACGACATTCCCAGCGGATCCACCCCCATCTACATGACCATGGATCTGTATGAAGAAGTCACCGGCAAGAAGCCCTCCTCCACTACGCTGAACCTGTACGTGGAACGGGAAATGGACAACGATTCCGTAAACGCTCTGTATGACGAAGTCCGTGACTGGGGCCGTCAGTACGGGGATGTGAAGGTTTCCAACGCCCGTGTGGCTCTGCAGAACGAAATCGACGCCGACAAGCACTATACCGAGCTGTTCATTGTGATCGCACTGCTGGTGCTGAGCATTTCTCCCCTGGTCTGGTTCTACTCCCAGAATCTGTACTACCGGAAGAGAGAAAAGGAATTCAACATTCTGCAGTCTATCGGTGCCATCATGAAGGAAATCCGGCAGATCTATGTACAGGGCGGTCTGTGTATGGCAGCCATGTCCCTGTTCGTATCCATCGGCCTGAGCTATATCGGCAGCTATATTCTGTTCTATATCTACAACGTAGTGATGCCGTACTTCAGCGGTGAAAACGTTCGTTACGTATTCTACATGCCCTGGTACGCAATCCTGACCAGCATTGTAATGTCCGTATTCTGCGGCTTCTTCTCCACCTACCTGCCTTACCGCAGCTACGCCAAGTACCGCTACTCTCTGGAAAACGGCGGTGCCGGCGGAGAATTCGGTGACGAGGAATAATCAGAGCCGGAATCAATACGGAATGCAGGCGAAAAGACAGTCTGCATAAGAGATAAACCATCAATACAGAGAAAGGATACCCGCAGCGGCCTGGGAGAGTGCGTATTCCCGGGCACTGCGTGAGGATAAAAATATGGCAGAATATATGCTCCAGACCGAGAGCGTCATCAAGCAGTACAAACAGTACGACACGGTAATCACCGCCGTAAACCGGGCCAGCATCAAAGTGGAACCCGGCGAATTCGTAGCCATCATCGGTACATCCGGTTCCGGTAAGTCCACCTTCCTGCATATCTGCGCAGGTCTGGACTCCGCTGACGCCGGCCGTGTGCTGATCCGCGGCGAAGACATCACCGCCATGAAGCCGGACGAACTGAGCCGGTTCCGCGGGATGAACATGGGCTTCGTATTCCAGCGGCACAACCTGATTCCCCAGTTCACCGCCCTGGAAAACATTCTGATCCCCACCATGATGTGCAACAAGTCCGAAATGTCCTATCAGGAAACCCTGCGCCGTCTGGTGGATACCCTGCAGCTCACCGAACGTCCGCACCACCTGCCCTCCGAACTTTCCGGTGGTCAGCAGCAGCGTGTAGCCATCGCCAGAGCCCTGATCAACATGCCCGACATCCTGTTCGCCGACGAACCCACCGGGAACCTGGACAGAAACAACGCAGACGAAGTTCTGAAGCTGCTTCTGGAAACCAAGAAGGTTATGGGACAGACCCTGATTATGGTAACCCACGACCTGTCCATCGCCGAACACGCAGACCGGATCTTCCGTATGGACAACGGGATTCTGTCTCTGGAACGGGATTATCAGGGGCCGAGAAGGAAGACAAACGATTATCAATAATAGATAAGAGGTCAGAAGTAAGAAATAAGAAATACTTTTGAAACCAAAAACAGCTTACAGATGGAAGGAATGGCTTTTCCGCTCTGTAAGCTGTTCTTTTGTTTGGGACGGAATACAGTATTTCTTATCTCTGATTTCTAATCTCTTATTTTCCAAACAGTTTCCGTGCCGTTTTCGGATGCATATCCAGATACCGCACAAGCAGCGTCCCCAGTACTCCGCAGGCGATCACTTCTCCAAGACCTACTGTCATCATGGTCACGCCGTAGGACACCGCCGTTGCCGGAATGAACCCGGCCAGAATCAGTACCAGCGGGATGAGCAGCGCATTGGAAAGAACTGTCGGAACGGACGCCAGATACTTCCAATGTCTGCCAAACCAGGCCAGCAGTACACCGATCAGGGTTGCCAGCACACCGATGGTCAGATCCCATATGGTGCCGCCGGTCAGCAGATTGGCGATAAAGCAGCCCACCGTGACACCGGGTATGGCAGCGGCAGTGAACACCGGCAGGACGCACAGCGCTTCAGCGAGACGGATCTGTACGGCCCCGGAGGACATTCCCAGCATGGCGGACACCAGTGTCAGCGCCACATACAAGGCGGCGATCATGGCGGAACGGACGAGGAAACGGATGCTTGTGTTTTTCATTTGTACTCCTTGTGGAACTAAAAAGACTGCATACGGAAAACTCCATACAGCAGCCTTATCCCGTAGTTTTGTTTCAGACAGCCTGCCAGACCATGGTGGTTTGACATTGTCAGGTGAGGATGGTCACGAACTCACCGCTATTGTTTTGCAGAAACAGTATAACACATTTACTTCCGTTTGTAAAGAGGAATCAGGGAATCACCGGGAAAGAAATGTCGCACCGGAACAGATCTCCGTCACAGAGGATCCGGAATTTCCCATGCTGCAGCTCCGTCAGGCTTTTTGCAATGTTCAGCCCAAGGCCGCTGCCTTCCGAAGCCCGGCTGGAATCCCATGCACAAACCGTTCCGTCAGCTCCTCCGCATCGGTGGTCAGCACATCCCGGGAGATGTTTTTCACGCTGATAATCACTTCCCCGGCATCTTCTGCCGCCACCACATACACCCGTGTTCCTTCCAGCGCATACTTGCACACATTGGAATACAGATTGTCCAACACCCGCCACAGCTGTCTGCCGTCCACCATGGCGTAGATTTCTGTATCAGGAACCGTTTCCACCACATGCAGGGCGCGGCTCTCCATCCGTTCTGCATACTCCCCCAGCGACTGCCGGACGATCTGGCATACATCCAGCCGTTCCAGCGCCACCGCAATGTTCCCGGTGGAGGCTTTGGAGGCTTCGATCAGATCCTCAATCAGCTTTTTCAGCCGGGCGGACTGGCGGGAGAGCACTTCGGTATATTCTCTGGCATTGCCTTCCAGCGGCTCTCTGGACAACAGATCGGTGTAGTTGATGATGGAGGTCAGGGGGGTCTTGATGTCGTGGGAAACATTGGTGATCAGTTCCGTTTTGAACCGCTCGGACTTGATCTTTTCCGCCAGTGCTTTTTCCATCCCCTCCCCGATCCGGTTCAGGTTTTCCCCATGTTCCCGGAAAACGGACAGCAGATGCTTTGTGTCTGTCTTGTACCGCAGATTCCCTTCCGCCAGTGCCTTGCCTGCCTGCATCAGCAGCCGGAAGCAGTACGCCGCATACAGGATCACCAGATACAGCGCAAGGCTTACCAGAATCCACAGGAAGAACACCCCGACGCTTTCCCACATCAGGGAAGAGAACAGTCCATAAAGCACCACCACCACGGGAGCAATCAGCGCCGCCTGCCAGATCAGCGGAACGGCGGACAGCATTTTTCCCAGCCGTACAAATGGAATCCGGATCACCCGCCAGCATCGGAGCCAGATCTTCCACAGCAGCAGACAGCACCGCCAGACAAGGGTGTTTTTCAGAAGTGTACGTGCCTTGAGGCGGGAAACGATGGTGATGTACGCCGCCATGATCAGCACGAGTATTGCCAGAATCAGCCCGATGCATGCCCAGACCGCCAGATACACCATGTTCAGCTCCACCAGATCATACAGCGGATCCAGCAGGGCAATACAGAGAGCAAACAGGAAAAACAGTACGAGCAGATACAGATCGGAAGGGATCCTGTCGAAGAAGGACAGCACCACCTCTCCCCGGTACAGCGGATGGTCGGGAAGATACTGCCGGTGTCCGGTGTGTACAGAGAGCTTGTACCACAGGACTGCCAGTACGAGAATGCCAGTCAGCAGGAATACCGGCAGGAAATACCGGAGGGGATGGAAGGTATCAATGATCCATTCCACCAGATCATATACATCCAATGTGGCGGATTGGAAACTGTAGAACCCCTGAATGGTATACACAAGGGAATCTTCGTTGTTCCATGGATTTCCGTAGTAGGCGTACCGTTCTGTCCACTGGCCGTATTCGCTCGATTCCGTGTGTTCATACACCGGTTGGGTATGCGCCGTCTGCAGCCATACATCTCCCGGTACGGCCTGTCCGCTTCCGTTCGGCTGATTGGAATACAGCACTTCTCCATCCGGGTCCGTGATGATAAACCGGAAATGGGTCTTTCCCCGATAATCCGGCGAGTGGTTGTATGCACTGACACCGGAATACCCATCGTAGTCCCACTCCCATTCCCGTTGGATCTCGTAGCATTTGCTTTCCGTGATGGTCTGGAAATTGTACAGCTTTGTTTCCTCTTTGGTCAGGGAATATCCGTTCATCTCTGCCAGCACAAAAATCATCCCCAGATCCGCCAGCAGCACCAGAATCAAAAGAAAAATCCCGATCCGCAGTACCCATTGTTTCCCAAGCGACATATACGTTTTCACAATGATCCCCTCCTGTCTCTTATCTCTGATTTCTTACTTCTTACTTATCCGTTCATCCGCTCCATCTTGTACCCCAGTCCCCACACCACCTTGATGTACCGGGGTTCCGACGGGTTTATCTCAATCTTCTCCCGCAGATGCCGGATGTGTACCGCTACGGCGTTTTCGTTCCCGATGGCCGTTTCCTTCCAGACCTGTTCATAAATCTGCCGGATGGAGAATACCTGTCCGGGATGCTGCATGAACAGCCGGAGCATGCTGTATTCGATGGGCGTCAGGGAAACCGGTTCTCCGTCCACCAAAACGGTTTTTGCCCCGTCGTCCAGCTCGATTCCGCCGTTGGTCAGTACATCCGCAGGCTTGTCCATGCTGCCCAGGGTGGTGTACCGCCGCAGATGGGAACGCACCCGGGCTACCAGCTCCATGGGATCGAAGGGCTTGGTGATGTAGTCGTCCGCCCCGATGTTCAGCCCCAGAATCTTGTCGCTGGATTCACTTTTTGCCGTGAGGAACAGCACCGGGATGTTGGAGTCCTTCCGGATTTTCACCGTGGCGGCGATTCCGTCCATTACAGGCATCATAATGTCCATCAGTACCAGATGCACCTGTTCCCGGGCAAGGATGTCCAGTGCCTCCGCCCCTGTGTGTGCCGTGAGAACTCTGTATCCCTCCGCGGAGAGATAGATTTCAATGGCGGAAACAATATCTTTTTCGTCGTCGCAGACTAAGATGGTGTACATGGCAGTGTGTCCTCCCTTGCCTTTGTGGATGGTTCTATTGTACCAGAATTTTTCTGAAAAATAAATAGGGGAAATCTTTAAGTTTTGATTAAGCCCGTCCCCTTTGCCTCATGGAACAAACATCCTTCCTGTGCGTGTCGATTTCCGTTGAAAATGACTATTGACTGCCGGGCGTATCTATGGTACAATATACCGAAAGGTGATCTTTAAGGCGGCACTGTGAGGCCGTCAAGATTGGCTGTGAATAAATGAATGTATTTCTGTGCCAGCCGATCGGAAGGTACAGTTTTTTTATGGCATACGCCTGTTTTACCGGCAGACGTACGGCAGTGTGAACGGAGGTAAGCATGATCAGCGGGAACAGAATCTGGAACGGCAGCGAACTGGAACAGAGAAGTTTTTCCATCAGAGACGGCATCATTGTGAATAGCAAAGGCGACAAGGCATCCGTGGATTTCGACGGACTTGCCGTTTTTCCCGGTTTTGCGGACGTGCATGTGCATTTTCGTGAACCGGGTTTTTCCTATAAAGAGACCATTCGCACCGGTTCCATGGCAGCGGCGAAGGGCGGCTACACCACCGTCTGCACCATGCCCAACCTGAATCCGGTGCCGGACAGCAGAGAACATCTGCAGGTGCAGCTGGACGCCATTGCAAAGGACGCCTGCATCCGGGTGTTCCCCTTCGGTTCCATCACCGTGGGACAGGCCGGGGAAGTACTGGCGGATCTGGACGGGATGGCAGAGGGCACTGCCGGTTTTTCCGATGACGGCAAGGGCGTGCAGGATCCGGGGATGATGAAGAACGCCATGGAAAAGGCAAAGGCACTGGGGAAGATGATCTCCGCCCACTGTGAAGTGAATGACCTGCTGTACGGCGGGTATATCCACGACGGGGAATACGCTAAAGCACACGGACACCGGGGCATTTCCTCAGAATCCGAATGGAAAATGATTGAGCGGGACATCGCTCTGGCAGAAGAAGTGGGATGCGCCTACCATGTGTGCCACATTTCCACAAAGGAAAGCGTGGAACTGATCCGGGATGCCAAGGCAAGAGGGGTGAACATCACCTGCGAAACCGGCCCTCACTACCTGGTCTTCTGCGACAGACAGCTGCAGGAAGACGGCCGCTTCAAGATGAATCCCCCCATCCGTTCCCGGGAGGACAGAGACACACTGGTGGCAGGACTGGCGGACGGTACCATCGACTGCATTGCCACCGACCATGCCCCCCACAGTGCGGAAGAAAAGGGCAGAGGACTGGAAAAGAGCGCCATGGGTGTGGTGGGACTGGAAACCGCATTCCCGGTGCTGTACAGAGAACTGGTGCTGCCCGGTATCGTACCGCTGAAAACCGTGGTGGATGCCCTGACAGTAAATCCCCTGACCCGGTTCGGACTGGGTTCCGGGACACTGGCGGAAGGAGAGCGGGCGGACTTTACCGTATGGGATCTGGATGCGGAATACACCGTGGATCCCGAAACCTTCGCCACCATGGGCCGTGCCACACCCTTTGCGGGGGAAACCGTGCAGGGCAGATGCATGATGACCGTGTGCGGCGGCAGGGTTGTGTATGTACAGGAAGAAATGACGAAACGATATGGAATCAAGGAAGGAGACATCCTGTGAACCAGAGAATTCTGACGGTAATCGACAATGTTCCCGCCGCCCGTGACGTATACAAAATGCGGCTGGAAGGAGACACCTCCGCCATCACCAGACCGGGGCAGTTTGTGAACGTGCTTATCGACGGTCTGTATCTGCGGCGGCCCATCTCTGTTTGTGACTGGAATGAGCATACCCTGACGCTGGTGTACAAGGTTGTGGGCGAAGGTACGGAAAAGATGGCTGCCATGGAACCCGGTACCAAGCTGGACATTCTGATGGGTCTGGGCAACGGGTTTGACACCGAAAAGGCCGGGGACAATCCGGTTCTGATCGGCGGCGGTGTAGGCATTCCCCCCATTTACGGTCTGGCCAAGCGGCTGATCGCAGAAGGAAAGACTGTCACCGTGGCCATGGGCTTTGCCTCCGCTGCGGACGTACTGCTGAAAGACGAGCTGGAAGCACTGGGATGCACCGTGAAGATTGCCACTGTGGACGGAACAGCCGGGGAAAAGGGATTTGTAACCGGACTGCTCACCGGTGACTATTCCTACAGCTACGCCTGCGGCCCCATTCCCATGCTGAAGGCAGTATACGACACCCTGTCCTGCACCGGCGAATACAGCTTTGAAGAACGGATGGGCTGCGGATTCGGTGCCTGCATGGGCTGCAGCTGCAAGACGAAATACGGCAATAAGCGGATCTGCAAGGACGGTCCGGTACTGGTGAAGGAGGAGATCATATGGTAAGAGATACCCGAATCAACCTGTGCGGCGTGGAAATGGACAACCCCGTGATCCCCGCCAGCGGTACCTTCGGCTACGGCAGAGAATTCACCGAATGGTATGACATCCGCTGTCTCGGTTCCTTCTCCATCAAGGGTACCACCGCAGAACCCCGTTTCGGCAACCCCACGCCCCGCATTGCGGAATGTGCCTCCGGTATGCTCAATGCCGTAGGTCTGCAGAACCCCGGTGTGGATGCGGTTGTGGCGGAAGAACTGCCCAACATCAAAAAGATCTTCGGCAAGCCCGTCATCGCCAACATCGGCGGGTTCTCCATTGACGAATATGTGGCCTGCTCCGAAAAGCTGGCAGCCTGCGACAACGTAGGGATTCTGGAAATCAACATCAGCTGTCCCAACGTACACGGCGGCGGCATGGGCTTCGGTACCCAGGCATCCTCTGCCGCAGAAGTGACAAAAGCCGTGCGCAAAGTCACCGACAAGCCCATTTTCATCAAGCTGACCCCCAATGTAACGGACATCTGCGAAATTGCAAAGGCTGTGGAAGCGGAAGGCGCCGACGGGATCAGCATGATCAACACCCTGCTGGGGATGCGGATCGACAAGAGAAAGAGAAAACCCATTATCACCAATACCACCGGCGGCTATTCCGGCCCTGCTGTGTTCCCGGTAGCCCTGGCGGCGGTGTACAGAGTATATAAAGCCGTGAACATCCCGATTATGGGGATGGGCGGCGTGTCTTCTGCGGAAGATGTAATCGAAATGATGCTGGCCGGTGCTGCTGCCGTACAGGTAGGGGCCGCCAACCTCATCAACCCCTGCGCCTGCCGGGATATCATAAGTGACCTGCCGGGCGTGATGGAAAAATACGGAATCGAAAAATTAGCTGATATAACAGGAGGAGCACACGTATGAACCGCGACGTAATCATTGCATGCGACTTTCCCACCAGAGAAGAAACCATGAACTTCCTGGGCCGCTTCGGGGACAAAAGACCCTTTGTGAAGATCGGTATGGAACTGTACTACGCAGAAGGCCCCGCTATGGTGCAGGAAATCAAGGAAAGAGGACACAAGATCTTCCTTGACCTGAAGCTGCATGACATTCCCAACACCGTAAAGCGCAGTATGAACGTGCTGTCCCGCCTGGGTGTGGACATGACCAACCTCCATGCCGCCGGCACCGTTGCCATGATGGAAGCCGCTCTGGAAGGGCTCACCAGACCCGACGGCAGCCGTCCTCTGCTGATTGCCGTAACCCAGCTGACCTCCACCAGCGAAGAAAGAATGAGAAATGAACTGCTGATTGACCGTCCTCTGGATGAAGTGGTAATGCAGTATGCAAAGAACGCCAAGACCGCAGGCCTGGACGGTGTGGTTTGCTCTCCCCTGGAAGCCGGCAAGGTACACGACGTGTGCGGCAGTGATTTCTGCACCGTAACTCCCGGGATCCGGTTTGCTGACGGGGAAGTGGGCGACCAGGTGCGGATCACTACTCCCGCAAAGGCAAAGGAAATCGGCTCCGACTTTATCGTAGTGGGCAGACCCATTACCGCTGCTGCAGACCCGCTGGAAGCATACGAACGCTGTGTGGCCGAATTTGTTGGCTGAGAAGAAAGGAAAGGTACGTAACATGGAAGCATACAAGAGAGAGTTTATTCAATTTCTGGAAGGCGCAGGCGTGCTGAAGTTCGGTGATTTCACTGCCAAGAGCGGCCGGAAGATCCCCTATTTCATCAACGCAGGCGATATCAAGACCGGTGACCAGATTGCCAAGCTGGGGCAGTTCTATGCCAAGAGCTATCTGGAAAAGGTAGGAAACAAGAAGACTGTACTGTACGGCCCCGCATACAAGGGCATCTCCATCGCCGTTTCTTCCTCCATTGCACTGGCGGGGAACGGTCTGGATGTACCTTTCTTCTTCAACCGGAAGGAAGCCAAGGACCACGGTGAAGGCGGTGTGTTCGTAGGGTATGTACCGAAGGAAGGCGAAGAAGTGGTGATTGTGGAAGACGTAATCACCGCCGGTACCGCCATCCGGGAAAGCATGGAAATCCTGTCCTCCCTGCAGAACGTGAAGGTTGCCGCTGTATTCGTAATGGTTGACCGGAAGGAAAAGGGGAAGGGCGAAAAGTCCGCTATGGCCGAAGTAGGCGAAGAATTCGGGTTCCCGGTATATTCCGTAGTGGATGTATACGACATTATCGAATATCTGGAAGAAGACGAAAAGAACGCTGAAAATGTAGCCCGCATCAAGAACTATCTGGCTGTGACTGGAGCAAAAGCATGAGAAGTCTGATCGATATTCTGGAGCTGTCCGTAGAAGAACTGGACGGACTCATGAACACTGCCGATGACATTATGGCAAACCCCGCCAAATACAGCGATGTATGCCGGGGTAAGAAGCTGGCAACCCTGTTTTTTGAACCCTCCACCCGTACCCGTCTGAGCTTTGAAGCGGCTATGTACGAACTGGGCGGCAATGTGCTGGGCTTTTCTGAAGCGGCAAGCAGCTCCGCCTCCAAGGGGGAAAGCGTTGCCGATACCGCCAAGGTGGTAAGCTGCTATGCGGACATCATCGCCATGCGGCATCCCAAGGAAGGTGCGCCCTATGTGGCCTCCATCAATGCGTCCGTACCTGTCATCAATGCCGGTGACGGCGGGCACAACCACCCCACCCAGACCCTGGCTGACCTGGAAACCATCCGTCATGAGCTGGGCAGACTGACCGATATGACCGTAGGCTTCTGCGGTGACCTGAAATTCGGCCGTACCGTACATTCCCTGATCGCCGCTCTGTCCCGGTACACCGGCATCAAGTTTGTGCTGATCTCTCCCGTGGAACTGCGCCTGCCCGATTACGTCCGCCGGGATATTCTGGTGACAAACCGGGTGCCCTACAAGGAAACCACCGATCTGGAAGCCGTTCTGCCGGAACTGGACGTGCTGTACATGACCCGTATCCAGAAGGAACGTTTCTTCAACGAAGAAGAATACCTCCGTCTCAAGGACAGCTACATCCTCACCGCCGACAAGATGAAACTGGCCAAGGAAAAGATGGCCGTGCTCCATCCTCTGCCGAGAGTAAACGAAATCTCCGTAGCCGTGGACAAGGATCCCAGAGCCGCTTACTTCCGTCAGGTACTGTACGCCAAGTATATGCGTATGGCCCTGATCATGAAGCTGCTGGACATTGCTGTTGAGATTGATGCAAAGGAGGAAGCGTGACCTATGAAAATTGATTCCATCAAGGACGGTATCGTTCTGGACCATATCACCGCCGGCCGCGGAATGAGGATTTACCAGCTGCTTCATCTGGAAGAACTGGACTGCCCCGTTGCCATTCTGAAAAATGTTCCCTCCAAGAAAATGGGGAAGAAGGACATCATCAAGATCAGCGACGCCGACCTGCATCTGGACTTTGCCGTTATCGGGTATGTGGATCCGGAAATCACCGTGAATGTGATCCGGGAAGGTACCTGTGTGGAAAAGAAGCACGTGGAACTGCCGGAAGAACTGGAAAACGTGATCCGCTGCAAGAACCCCCGCTGCATCACCACCACCGAACAGGAGCTGCCCCACATTTTCCGTCTGGCAGACCGCCACGATGGTATATACCGCTGTATCTACTGCGACACCAAGGCATCCAGACAGCTCTGACAACCGAAAAACTGCGAAACGGCTGTATTGGATACGGCTGTTTCCTGTATTGGGGAGGAAAATATATGAAATTTGACATTCGGGAAACCGCATCCGAGCGGATCATCCTCTGTGCCCACCGGGGTATCTGGGGCGGCAACATCCCCTGCAACAACACCATTGCCTACGATTTCGCTCTGGCGGAAGGGGCAGACATGGTGGAAGTGGACGTTACCAAATCCGCTGATGACGAGCTGTTCATCTTCCATCCCGGTATGGAAAAGAGACAGTTCAACAAGGATATCAACATCAAACAGATGACTGCTGCCGAAATCCGTGAGCTGCGTCTCGTCAACTTTGACGGTACCCCCACCCAGATCGGACTGAATACGCTGGACGAGGTTCTGGAACATCTGAAGGGCCGCTGCTACATCAATATCGACAAGTTCGGTGACAACCCGGCCGCCATCATCGAAGTGGTAAAACGCCACGATATGAAGGATCAGATCATCCTGAAGTGCTCTCCGAAGAAGGAACAGCTGGACATCGTGGAAGCCTATGCACCGGATATTCAGTTCCTGCCCATCATCAAGGCGGACAACGGCACCCACGAAATGCTGAAATCCCGGAACATCAACTATATCGGTACCGAACTGCTGTTTACCAGTGAAGAGGACGAAACCTGCAGCGAAGCCTACAGAGAACTGCTGCGCAAGGACGGCAAGCTGTGCTGGGTGAACACCATTGTATACAACTACAAGGATGTTCTGGCAGCCGGCCATTCCGACGATGCCGCCATCATGGGAGACCCCGAATTCGGCTGGGGCTGGTGCGCCGACCGGTTCGACATTATCCAGACCGACTGGATCGGCCAGTGCGAACGGTATCTGCTGAAGACTGACAGACGGTTCAAGAATAAATAAGAAGTAAGATATAAGAAATAAGAAGTATCCTGAAAACGCAAAAGCGGCTTACAGAGTGGGAATTTTCCGGAATCTGTAAGCCGTTTGATATTTTAGGATACTTCTTATTTCTTACTTCTTATTTCTTACTTTTCAGTTGTTCTGGCAAAGGAAGAAGGATACCATGCCGCCTTCGGAGACAATCTTTTTGGAAGTGCGGAAATTTCCTTTGTTCAGGCAGATGGAATATCTCTGACCATCGTAGGAGAGATCCATCTTTTTGCTGTACAGCAGTTCCACGGCGGGCATGTGGTCGTTGTCCTTGCCGATTCTGTGCTCGATGGTGAAATCCCACGGTGCCCGGATGCCGAGACAGTTGGGGGTCAGCACAAAGGTTACCTCTCCGAAGCGGACTTCCGCAATGCCGTTTCCCTTGTCCTCAAAGATCATCTTGCCTTCGTAGGTCACATCTTCTCCGTCACGGGTCAGGTACAGTCCGGACAGGATGCCGTCGCCGGTATGCCGGTTGCCGTCCACCCAGGGCAGGGTTTCGTAGGTGGCTTCATTGCCGAAGCAGATGGCATCGTTGAAGAGATCGCCATAGGTTTCATCAAACAGATGGATGTCACGTACCCGCAGTACACCATGGTCACCGTACAGATTTACCCGGTAATGCTTGCTGCAGTACCAGACGGAATCCTTGTCAGGATCGTCATAGGCAGAGTGCGCGGTGATGGCGGAAGCGGGGGTATCTTTGTAGGTTTCCTTGAACCAGCGTCCGGTTTTGCCGAAGGGTTCGATCTCAATTCTGCCTTCCTTCTGCAGCCGGTCGAACTGTGCAAACTGATAGATCAGCCCGTCCTTCATTTTGTCCCAGCCGAAGGGGTTTTCCTGACCGGCCTGTGCATACCCGAAGGTCAGGCAGTCGCCGTTATAGTTTTCCTGCATAAACCAGTCCACCCAGACCGGTACGCCGCCGCCCTTGCCGTTGTACACCGGTTCCAGCGTGATGACCCCCTGTGTTTTGGCGCCGGTTTCCGGATCCATGCCGAAGTCATACTGGTATACCGGGTCGGAGCCCAGCATCCGGAACAGGGGAACATCCAGACGCTGTTCTTCTGTCTGGGCGGGCATGAAAATGTTGTTTCTGGCAGGGTAGTAGGCCTGTCCGTAATAGCCGCCCCACAGGGTGTATCCGTCGGTGCCGTACTGTTCCTTGCAGTTGCAGATGGCGTCCAGACCGTACTTGTCGTTCATGTACCGGATGGTGTGGGAGTCGAACATCCAGGAGCCGAATACCCGGGGATAGTACCCGAACACTTCCCTGAACTTTGCGAAGAATTCATCAATCATGATCTCCCGCTGCTGGTTGGTGTACCCGATGGGGAAGCCGCAGTGGCAGTGCCAGTCCCAGGGATACCGTCCTGTCCATTCGATGCCGCATTTTTCGGTCAGCGGCTGTACCACCTCGTACCAGATCCCGATTTCATACCGGGCAGGATCCAGTGCTTTCAGCAGTTCCTGATATTCCGGCAGCAGCAGGGCATCGTACTGGATCAGAAAGGTACCGGAGAACTGATACTGTTCCATCAGCTCGATCTGCTTTTTGGTGGTGTACAGCAGGTCGATGCTGGCGTTACGGGGTTCGATGGCACGGATAAAGTTTATAATATTGACGATCTGACGTTTTTTCGGCATAATATCCTCCTTGTGGGGAAAATGACTTGCATGTTGGATGATAATCCTGTATACTATAGGTATTATAACAATAAATCCGGCGGAATGCAAGACAAAGGAGGAAATTTGTGAGCGAAATCGAATATACCCTGGTTCGATCTGACCGTAAGACCACAGCCATTCGAGTATTGACAGACGGAAGCGTCGAAGTACGGGCGCCCAGAAGACTGCCCGTGCAGGAGATTGAACGGTTTCTGAGCGAGAAAAAAGACTGGATTGAAAAACACAGACGGATCATGCGGGAACGGTATCCACTGGATCTGGAACCGCGGAAAATTCTGTACAAAGGGAAATGGAAAACCATTCTGCCGCTGGGGGAAAATAAAATCCTGTTTGACGGAGAATTTTTCTATGCTCCGGAACACTGGAGTGATGCGGAACTGAAGAAAGCTGTGGAAGAAATTCTGAAAAAACTGGCCAGAAGCGAACTGATTCCCCTGACCCGGCAGATTGCACTGCATGTGGGGGCAGAGCCGCAGCGGATCACGGTCACCGGTGCCAAAACCAAGTGGGGCAGCTGTTCGGACGGGAAGAACATCAACCTGTCCTGGCGTCTTCTGGCGGCCCCCGTGGATGCCATTGAGTATGTGATCATCCATGAACTGTGCCATATGCGGGAGATGAACCACAGCGAAAGATTCTGGGCGCTGGTGGAGCAGCACGTACCGGATTGGCGGAAAAAACGGGAAAAACTCAGTCAGGTACAGGTCTGGCTGGATGCGTATTTCAAGTGAAGGAGAAGTATGGAAACACAAGAACGGGAATGGATGCCCGGAGACCGGGACAAACGGAAATATGCAAAGGAAATGGAACGGACTTTTGCCACGTTCAGGGACGAAAAACCGACGCTGCTGCTGCATGCCTGCTGTGCGCCCTGTTCCTCCTGGAGTCTGGAGGTGCTCTCTCCCCATTTCCGGAAAATTGACATATGGTTTTACAACCCCAACATCACCCCTGCGGCAGAATATGCCCTGCGGCTTACGGAACTGAAACGGCTGGTGGACACGGTGCGCTATCCCTGTCCGGTGACGGTGCTGGATGTGCCTTATGACCCGGCGGTGTTTTTTGCCATGGCGAAAGGGATGGAGACTCTGCCGGAAGGGGGAGAGCGGTGCTGGAACTGTTATGAACAGAGACTGCGTTCCACGGCGGAAAAAGCGAAATCCGGCGGATACGACTGGTTCACCACCACCCTGTCCATCAGCCCCTACAAGAATGCCCACTGGCTGAATGCCATAGGTGTCCGTCTTGGTGAAGAGGTCGGGGTACCGTATCTGATTTCGGATTTCAAGAAAAACGGCGGATATGCCCGGTCGATTGTCCTGTCGGAGGAATATGGTCTGTACCGGCAGAACTGGTGCGGGTGCATATATTCTAAAATGGCTTCGGAAAATGTGTAATAATATACAAACATGTTGTGAAGAATCCTGAAAATGCAAGGATCGGTTGATTCCATATGTGAAAAATGATATAATGGTAAACAGATCATCAAAAGATTTTTCGGGAGGAAGATTCTCATGAAAAAACGTATACTTTCTCTTCTGCTGGTTTCCAGTATGCTCCTGTCCGCTGCTGCCCTTGCCGGATGCGGAGATACCGCAGAAGAAACCACAGCAGATACCACTGCCGGTACAGCGGAAACCACAGTGGAAACCAAGGATGCCCTGGAAGCCCGTCTGGATGTTTCCGATGAACTGCCGGAAATGGATTTCGGCGGACAAACCTTTATGGTCTGCGGGGACGATGCCTGTATTGATTACTACACGGTCGAAGAAGAAACCGGTGAAACCGTAAACGATGCTGTATTCCGCCGGAATATGAACGTACAGGAACGGTATAATGTGCTGATCGATGCCAATGTATTCCCGGAAGACCAGATCGTCAAGAATGCCAAGAACTCCGTAATGGCCGCGGACAATGCGTACCAGATCATTGCCTGCCATATCATTTATCTGGGCATGGCCGCTGTGGACGGATTCATGTATGACTGGTACGATCTGCCCCATGTGGATTTTGAAAAGCCCTGGTGGTCCTTCTCTACGGTGGAAGACCTGACCTACAAGGATATGGCATTCATCGCCATCGGTGACTTTGCCCTGTCTTCCATCGACAGTACATACTGCATGTTCTACAACAAGGAACTGGCTCTGGACTACGGTCTGCCGGATATGTATGAACTGGTAAACGACGGCAAGTGGACGCTGGACCAGATGCAGTCTTTCTGCGAAGGGGTCTATAACGACACCAACGGCGACGGCAAGAAGGACGAAAGCGATACCTTTGCTCTGGTAACCGACTGTAAGAGCAACGCCAACGCATACCTGTGGGCACTGGGGCAGAAAATTGCCACCCAGCAGGACGACGGCACCTACGAACTGTCCTACTTCAATGAAAAGCTGGTTTCCATCGTGGAACGGATGTACAATATGTACTACGAAACCGACTATGTATGGTTTGACACCAGCGTACATGTAGGTTCTCTGATTCCCGTATTTGCGGAAGGCCGTTCTCTCTTCACCAACGGGTATTTCAAGCATGCCACCAGCAACCTGCGTGAAGTGGAATTCGACTACGGCATCATCCCCTATCCCAAGTGGGACGAAAAGCAGGAAGCCTACTACACCAGCGTGGACGGCGGTCACGAAGGGCTGGCCATTCCCAAGAGCATCCAGGATCCGGAATATATCGGGATCATGGCAGAAGTGCTCAGCGCCGAAAGCTGGAAGCACACCGTTCCCGCATACTATGACACCGCTCTGAAGTACAAGGGCGCCCGTGACGAAGAATCCATCGCCATGATTGACATGATTATGGACTCCCGTATCTTCGACTTCGGGTACGTATACGGCGGCTGGGGCTGTGTGTTCTGGATCCAGTATATGCTGGAAGGCGCCACCAAGGACATCACTTCCTACTACGAAAAGAATTTCGGTGCATACGAAAAGACCATGGAAAAGGTATTTGAAGCGTTCGATACCTATACCCTCGACTGAATTTCACCGGCCTGTGCGGAGTGATCTGTATGGGCCGTTTTCCTATGGATTATGTATGGTTTTGGAATAGGATTAACAGGTATAAAAAACAGCAAATACCTTGACAAAACCTTGAAACAGGTGTACAATATCACTGTATGACACAGCGAAATGTGCCGTTTATTTATAAGAGAAAGTGAGAAACATACCATGAAAAAGATCCTTAGCATCCTGCTGGCAGCTGTAGTGCTGTCCATGTCCATGACTGCCTGCGGCGGAGAAGCGGAAACCGCCCCCGAAACCGAAGCGGCTCCCGTGGAAACAGTACCCGAAACCGAAGCAGAGACCGAACCCGAAACCGAAAAGGAAACCGAACCGCCGAAGCCCAAGATGGTGGAAGTGTTCACCCCCGTATACGAAGCAACCTTTGACGATGCCGCAGCACCCGGATGGAAAACCGGCAACCAGTGCGCCGACTTCAAGGTGGAAAACGGTATGATGAGCGTGACTGCCACCGGCGGTGACTCCAACATCCTCTGCACCGGCAAGTTTGAACTGAACTGTGATGACATCGACGCCATCCGCATCCGGTACATCAACAACACCAGCAACGATATGTGCCAGCTGTTCTTCACCACCGACGCTTCCAACACTGCCTACAGCGAACCCGGTTCCTTCAAGGAATACGCATGGTACACCGATTCCGGCGTGGCTGTTGCCGATGCTGCCGCCAGCGAAGAATGGAACGAGCTCGTGATCTATACCGAATTCAACGATCTGTGGACCGGTATTCTGAAGGACGTCCGGATTGACCTGTCCGCCGCAGAAGGTTCCTACATCGTGGATTCCATTGATTTCTGCACCGTAACTCTGGTGGAAGAAGAACCCGCTGCATAAGCTCTCCCAATACAACTTAGAAAGAGGGATAATACCATGAAAAAGATTCTGAGCATCCTGCTGGCAGCGCTGATGCTGTCCATGGCCCTGACCGCATGCGGCGGTGAAGCGGAAACGACCCCCGAAACCGAAGCGGCTCCTGTGGAAACGGAAGCAGAAACCGAAGCGGAAACCGAACCCGAAACCGAAAAGGAAACCAAACCGCCGAAGCCCAAGATGGTGGAAGTGTTCACTCCCGTATACTCCGACAATTTTGACGATGCTGCCGCTACCAAGTGGAAGAGCAACAACCAGCTGCAGGATTTCAAAGTGGAAAACGGCTACCTGACCGCAACCTCCACCGGCGGTGACCCCTCCATCGCAGCCAACGGCTTTGAACTGAACTGCGCCGACATCCAGGCCATCCGGATCCGGTTCATCAACAACACGCCCGACAGCAATTTCCAGATTTTCTTCACCACCGACACCACCACCGGCTACTGCGAAGAAGCATCCATTCGGGATTCTGCCTGGTATGCTGATTCCGGCGTGGAAGTGGCAAACGCTGCTGATTCCGAAGAATGGAACGAAATGGTGATCTACACCGATATGTGCATGCTTTGGGAAGGTACTCTCAAGAACATGAGAATAGACCTGTCCAACGGCGAAGGCGGCTACATCGTGGACTCCATCGACTTCTGCACCGTGACCATGGTGGAAGAAGAACCCGCTGCATAAGCAGTAAAACCGTATAAAAAAGAGACAGGGAACGGAGATTGTCCATTTCCTGTCTTTTCTTTATGCGTGTTTATTTCCGGATCATTTTGATTACGGTCTGGATCTTTTCGTCCCAGTATTTCCAGGCATGGGTACCGGCGGATTCTTCATAGGTGAATTCCGGCCAGCCGATGTTCTGCAGATGATCCCGCATACCGGTGCTGTGGCTGTAGATGGAATCTTCCGTGCCGCACCACATGTACAGTTCGGGGATCGGATGGTTTTCCGGATCGGCCTTGTATTCTTCCAGACGTCTGGTGGCAAGGGCAATCAGATCGTTGGGGCCGCCGGTAAATTCTTCTTCCGTGCCGAAAATGTCTGTCCAGTAGGTGCTGTTCGCCTGACCAAGACGGCCTGCAGGCAGATAGGCACCGGAAAGACCGCCCGCATAGGAGAAGGTTTCGGGATAGGTCAGGGCAATGGCATAGGCACCGTATCCGCCCATGGAAAGCCCGGCCACAAAGGTTTCCTCCCGTTTCCGGCTCATCCGGGGGAACAGGTCGTGGCAGATCCGGGGCAGTTCTTCCCCGATGAAGGTACGCCACATCCGGCCGTGCTGCATATCGGTGTACCAGCCCAGTTCCGTGGTAGGCATCACAACGGCGATTCCGGCTTCGTCCGCATACCGTTCGATGGAGGTGCGGCGGTGCCAGATGGAGTGGTCATCGCTCATGCCGTGGAGCAGATACAGAGTGGGATAGGTTTCTGCCATGTCTTTGGCGTCCACACCGATCATGCCGCGGGTCGTCTGGGGCAGGATCACGTTCATGTTGGTGCACATCCCAAGCACCGTGGAGAAAAAGGAAACTTCTAAGAAAGCCATAGGAAAACTCCTTTCGGATGGTAAGTCAGTCTGTGTTTTGCGCTGCAGCTGCCTGCTTTTTCTCTCTGCGCCGCCGGATCCGTCTGCCGAGCCAAAGGACAAGCAGCACGCCGACAAGAACTCCGGCTGTATCGATGCAGACATCCCGGATCTGACAAGCACGGCCCGGTACGAAATACTGGTGCAGCTCATCAATACAGGCATACAGAATTCCCAGTGAAAGGGGCAGGACAATTTTCTGCAGACGGATGGCATTGGGATACAGGGAGATGGTGATGCAGAGCAGGATTCCCAAAATACCGAATACTGCAAAATGTGCACTTTTCCGCAGGGCAAAATCCACCATGGAATACAGCACCGTATCGGCCAGAATTTCCTCCATGGAGTCCACTTTGAAAAGACGCAGGAGAAAAGTCATGACCGAGCCGCTGGATTCTGCGGATTTTTCGGCATTCTGGGCAGAGAACCAGAAAATCAGTCCCATCCAGCCGAAAGAGGCCAGCCAGAACAGCCGCCGCACTATTGTCCGATTCCAGCGCATCATGAAGCTCTCCTTTCTGCAATATAGAGATAGTATACCATAAAACTGCAGAACAAAATAGGGTAAAATTGTGAAAGTTTTTGCGGTTTTCCTAAAAGTGGCCGAAAAAATGAAAAGAATCTATGGTGAAATCTCCGGATTTACTTGCAGAAATACGGCAGATGTGCTATAATCGAATCAAACAGAACGGTTGTCAAGGAGGGATTTTCCATGACCATTGCCGAAGCCAAAAAACGGATGCAGAGCCGCCGCTGGGGTGTGTTCAACCATTTCCTGTACGGAGAACCGGGATCTGCCATGCCGGGCGGGCCGGATCTATCGGACTGGAATGTGCGGGTGGATCTGTTTGATGCAGACAGAGTGGCAAAGGATCTGCACGACATCGGCGCCGGATACTATTTCATCACCCTGATGCAGGGCAGAAAATACATGTGCGCACCCAACGCCGCATTCGATGCCATCGCCGGAACGAAACCGGGAGAAGCCTGTGCAAAGCGGGATCTGATACTGGATCTGTCGGACGCACTGGCGAAATATGACATTGACCTCTACCTGTACTACACCGGTGACGGCCCCTACAAGGATGTGGAGATCGGTGAAAAATTCGGTTTTCTGGAACCCCGTAAGAATGTGCGCATGGCGTTTGCGGAAAAATGGGCGGCTGTGCTGGAAGAATACGCTGTCCGGTACGGAGACAGAGTCAAGGGCTGGTGGATCGACGGATGTTACGATTACTTCGGCTACGATCAGGAACTGCTGACGCCCTACTGCAATGCGGTGAAAAAAGGGAACCCCTCTGCACTGGTATCCATGAACAACGGCGTGAAGGAGGATCTGTACCGCTGGTATGAAAAGGAAGATTTTACATCTGGCGAGTTCAATGATTTCACCTGCATCCCCGGAAAGACTGACGTTTCTCCCTCTGTGCCCCACATTCTGGCACCGCTGGGTGTTTCGTCCAACGGATCTCCCTGGGGCGCATGGGCAAAGCCGGGCTGCAAGCGGGATGGGAAATATATGAAGGAATACATCCGGCAGGTGAACGAAGCGGGCGGCGTGGTCAGTGTGGATATCCAGATCCGGTATGACAGTACCTACGATCCTGCGCAGCTGGCCTGTCTGGCGGAGGTGAACGGATGATACTTCCTTTGACAAAAGCCCATATTCCGGCGGTGACGGCGCTGTTCAACCAGGCGGCAGCGGAAGAAACGCTGTACAAATCCATGACGGAGGAACAGTGTGAACGGTTTTTTCTGCCGCAGGATGGAGAGGATTTCGATAAATACGGTTTTGTATGGCTGGAAGACGGCGCGGTGATAGGCTTTTCTTCCGGCTGCATTCCCCATGGCAGCACAACCGGGTATATCACCTATGTGTATGTGAAGCCGGAGTGGCGGCGGGACGGATTTGGCCGGGCACTGGCGGAAGCACTGGAAACGGTGCTGTGGGAGCGGGCGGAAAAGATCGACATTGTGTTTTTCAATCCCATGCAGCTGCCCTGGTGGATTCCCGATACCCGGCAGAAGCATGACCATCCCTGTGCCCCCGGCGTGGATATGAGCGGCCCGGCATTCCTGTTTTTCAAGCGGATAGGGTACCGGTGTTATGCCTACCAGAATTCCTATTACCAGAATCTGGAGAACTATCAGTATCCCGCCGATATACTGGAGAAGATCCGCAGACTGCAGGAAGCACAGATCGAAGTGACATACTACGACCGCCGGATCCACACGGGTCTGCCGGAGCTGTTCGATGACCTGCAGAACGAAGGCTGGCGGCGGGCGGTTCTGGCCAACGATGCCAAAGGGGAGGACGCACTGCCTCTGCTGACGGCGATCCATAACGGCAGGACAGTCTGCGGCTATACAGGCCCTCTGTCGGTCTCACCGGAAGGCCGGGGCTGCTTCCACGGCATCGGTGTGCACCACGGATATCGGCAGCACGGGGCAGGGAAAGTGCTCTTCTCCACCCTCTGTATGTCACTGAAAGAGCAGGGCGCATCCTTCATGTCCCTGTACACCGGCGAGGACAACCCTGCCAGAAATATCTACGAAGCCGCCGGATTCAAAATCGTCCGTTCCTGGGCGGATATGCGGAAACTGAAAAAATAATTTTCACTTGAAAAGGAGATACATATTATGAAACGAATTTCAACACTGGCACTGGCACTGCTCCTGCTGCTGTCTTCCTGCGGCGGTGTGGCTGATGAAACCGAAGCTGCGGCGGACACTTCTGCTGTAGAAACCGAAGCGGAAACCGGCCCCCTGACCGAGATGGAAAAGCGGGCACTGGTGAAGGACGATCTGCCGGACAAAGATTTCGGCGGGATGCAGTTCCGGATTTCCACCAAGAAGGGGACTCTGTATGAAATCGATGCGGAAGAGCTCACCGGCGACCTGCTGAACGACGCTCTGTACGACCGGAACCTGCGGATCGAAGAACGGTTCAACGTGGAAATCGTGCCCATCATCACGGAAGCAGGAGATGGGAACACCCATGTGAACAGCGTCAAGCAGAGCATCATTGCGGCCGACGACGCCTTTGATCTGGCGGCAACCTATGTATTCACATCCGGTTCCATTGTGACGGAAGGGTACTACCTGAACTGGCTGAACATGCCCTACAACGATCTGGAACAGGTGTGGTGGATCAGCGGTGTCAACGACAATTTCCGGGTAGGCGACGCCATTTATGCTGCTGTAGGGGACATGTGTCTCAGTACGCTGAAGCTGACCTACGGGATCTTCTTCAACCGTACCCGCGGGATGGACTACGGCATAACGGATACCATTTACCAGACGGTGCAGGACGGCGAATGGACGCTGGACTACTTCATGAGTACCGTGGAAGATATTTATGAAGATACCAACGGGGACGGCGCAAAGGACACCGGAGACTTCTATGGCTTCACTGCGGAAAACGCCACCAATCTGGACATCTATTCCTTTGCCTTTGATATTCCGATTATGAAGCGGGATTCGGATGGGATTCCCATGCTGGTGTTCCAGACCGAAAAGACCATCTCCGCCGCCGAAAAGATCAACCGGCTGTACTGGGAAATGCCCGGTTCCTATGTGCCGGAAGGAGATTATGGTATTCCTGTAACCATGTTCGCTGAGGGAAAAGCCCTGTTCACTACTACCTACCTGTCCCAGGCATTCTCCACATTCCGGGAAATGGAAGACGACTACAGCATTCTCCCCTATCCCAAGTATGATGCCAATCAGGAAAAGTATATGACCGGCGCCATGGACAACTATTCCGTTCTGGGTGTGCCGATCACTGCCTCCAATACGGAAATGATCTCCATCATCACAGAATCCCTGAACGTGGAGTCCTACAAGACGCTGTTCCCCACCTACTATGAACAGGCTCTCCAGAACAAGTACTCCCGTGACGAAGAATCCATCGAAATGATCAACCTGCTGATGGAAGGCCGTAACTTTGACTTCTCCACCCTGTTTGCAGGTCAGATTACCGGTATGTCTACCCTGTTCCGGGAAGTCATCAACAGCAAATCCGGCGACTTTGCCTCCAAATATGCCAGCAAGGAAAAGTCTGCTCTGGCCGGGCTGGAAAAGGTACTGGAAGCATATGAAAAGAATCAGGCAAACTAAGGGACACTGGATACTGGCTGCGGGACTGGTAGTCTGTATGCTGTTCTCCGGATGTCAGGCAGAGGAGACAGCAGCGGAAACCGAATCTCTCCTGCCGGAAACCGTATCCCAGACCGAATCTGCGAAGGAGGAAACCATGGACATTACCACATGGATCACCAACGGCATTGATAAGATCACCGAAGACATGACCATCGCGGACAATGCAGTGAATACCATTGATCTCTGGATGGCGAAAAACGAAGCGGAAGGCTGTCAGGTGGCGTTCCGTGCCCCGAAGCGGTATGGCAGCATCGCCTTTACCTGTACTGCACAGCCGGAAAACGGCCCGGTACTGGAAATTTTCAAGGAACACACCCTTGCGGCCGGCGACAAGTATTACCCTGACCCGCTGTCTCCCTTCTCCGGGAAGCTGACCCTGCTGGCAGACAAGACCGGTTCTCTGTATCTCCGGTTCACCGCCGGTACGGAAACAGCAGCCGGGG
>JAFQGY010000110.1 GCA_017415325.1 Clostridia bacterium | reverse complement strand
TCTTTGCACACAGTCCTCTGAGATGTATTTATGAAGCTCATCAAGCAGGTTTTCGGAGACAACCACTTCGTAAAAATATTTTATAATGTCTTTGTTGCTCATTGCACATCTCCTTCGTCAAATTCAAGTTTGTCTAACTGTTTCATTATCTATATAGACGCAAAAATAGACCCAAAAGTTTCATATTACGACTATATCATAGCATATTTCTATCCTTTTGTCTCACTCCAGAGACGAGAATTTACAATTTTACAACATTTTCAAATTGCTAACCTCTTCATATCAAAGGAAATAGGCTTGTACTTGAACTTAGCAAGCGGTATCTTCTTCGTCTGATTGGCTATGCATATTCATCAGTTGAAATGTATATTTTTTGTTCACCAATACTTATCTCGGACAGAGAGTTGTTGAAAGGATATGTTGAATTGTGATATAATACGTGATGGGAACTGATTGACGAGACGGCTGCCTGATACCCGCACTGGGCGGGAAGGAGGGCGATGTGTTTCAGGCTCTTTGCGGGAATATTTTTCCGGAAGGAGGTTTGATACATGGAGACTGTACTCTTTGTATGTACGCTGATCGGCGGGATAGCGGGATTTATTCAGATCTGTGAATATGTGTACCGGCTGTATGCGGCTGTTCGGGGAAACAATACAAAGAAAAAGTGAGCCGTCTGTTAGCAGCAGAGTGGCTCACGGGTGAGAGAAGGAGGCGAACCCTTTTCTCATCTTAAATTAGATCCATAAATCTGCGGCAGCCGTCTTTCGGTTTCCGCTTTTTTATTATAGCATGGGATGCGGTGTTTGTCAAGTATCGTTCACAGAAAAACTGCCCATCGGGGATTTCCGACAGGCAGTTCTGTTTTTTGGGGGGGAGAGGGAGAACTACGGCTTTGTACCGTATTTCTTACCTCTTACTTCTTATTTCTTACTTTTCTCAGCCGTTCTGTCTCGCCACCACTTCTTCAAAGGCGGCTACCAGTTCGTCCAGCTTCTGGTTGCCGGCTTTTTCGGCAGAGGCGTAACCGGAGGCGAAGTCTGTCTTCTTGGAACCCAGGGGAGTCAGGAAGCAGTTGGCCAGCAGCATACCGCCCAGAATGTTGTTGTATGCCAGGGCGAAGGGAGAGGTGATGGAGTCGTGGATCAGGTCGATCATGGCGGCGTCTTCGGAACCGTTTACGTACTTGATCTTCAGAGCTTCTTCGTAGTATGCGGGGATGATGGTGCGGCCGGCTTCTCTGGCCATGACTTCCAGTACGGTGGAGATGAAGTCCATGTCGGCGGGGTTTGCGGTTACCACGATGGCGCCTACTTCAGAGGTGTCGTGCAGGGAAGATACATAGTTTTCCTGTTCGGTGTTCAGCTTGGGGTAGCAGGACAGACCTACGGAGAATTCGATGTCACGCATTCTTTCCAGGTCGCACAGACGCAGATAACCTACGAATGTGGTCTGCTGGTTTGCAAACATGGACAGAAGACCTTCGTCGGAACGGTCGCCTGCCTTGATGTCCTGCAGGTTGTAGGGAGCCCAGTACAGTTCGTTCAGCTTTTCCAGAATCTTGACGGAGCGTTCGTTGTTGAAGCAGTATGCCAGCTTGCCGCCGCTGTTGTCCACGAACTGTACGTCAAAGCCCATCAGCATGGGAATCATGGGACCCCAGGCACCGATAACGGAATAGCCGAACTGGTCGTTGTTTTCCACCATGGCACCGTCACCGTCCAGGTCCACTGCGGTTTCTTCGGTGACACGGATCATTTCGTCCACGGTCCAGCCGCCGTCCAGGATGATGTCCTGTACGTAGTTGTCATCGCCGTAGTTGTCCAGGATGATGTCCTTGTTGTAATACAGAACGTGGGCGGAGGACAGGGAGTCGGCGAACACGTCACCCATCATCATGTAGGCGGCGCCGTCCACCACTTCCAGGTCTTTGATGGCTTCGCCGTACCAGTAGGGCTTGGTGAAGTCCATGATCTGGTTGTCGGAAACGGAGTGGAAGTAGCCCTTGTGTGCGATACGGCCCAGGTTGATCAGGTCGTTGATAACCACTTCAAAACCGCAGTCGCCGGAGATAACCAGCTTTTCGATTTCGGTGTGGCCGTTATCCCATGTCCATTCGGAGGGGATGAAGTTCAGCTTCACGTTCAGCAGTTCTTCCACGTCCATGTTCCGCTGGTACACGGCGTCGTTTACGATTTCCCCGTTCAGCTCACCGGAGCCTGCGATCAGGTGGTGGGCGTTGGTGGAGTCATAGGTGTCGATGGAGGAGGAGATCCGCAGCTCCTTGCCGCCGAAGTCGGTGCCGGCGAAGGGATCGGGTTCTTCGGTTTCTTCCACAACGGCAGTTTCGCCTTCGTTGGCGGCGGGGGTGGTTTCCACAGTCTCGGAATCGCCGCAGGCTGCAAACATCGGCAGGGTCATGGCCATTGCCAGAAACAATGCGAGCCATTTGTTGGTTTTCATAATAGTAACCTCCGGGTTGTTTGGTTTGAAATGTGATTTTTTTCGTGCGGTTTACTTTCGCTTTTATTCATTATATACAGAGTATGCGGAAAAGTCAATATCATAACGAAAATAACTACAGTTGTTTTCAATTATTAATAAGTTGCGTTTGTAAATTAAAAAACGCCCCGGTGACAGGGACGTTTTGTGAGGCTTTATTGCTGCTGCTGCATGGCGTGAATCCACTCGGTCATGGCGGGGCATTCTGCGGTGAAGCTTTTTTCCCGGTAGGTGATCCGGTACAGGTCGCCGTCCATGGAGAGGACTACTTTTTCGGTCGCGGTGAGAAAATCGGTACCGAAGGTTTCGTCAAGGAAGGAGAGGAGTTTGCGCAGGATGCGGCTGTCGGGGGTTTTGTACAGGGAGACGGTGATGGTGGTGTCGTCCGGGAGGGAGAGGCTCTGGTCGGTATCCAGGGGGGAATCGTGGCTTGCGAAGGTCAGGCCGGACAGGAGGGATTTATCGAAGCTGCTGTAGCGGGCGTAGTCTCCCATGGTGGATTTCACCTGAATCCGGACGCCGGTGATATTTTCGGGGTCTGCCAGACGTTCGGCCAGGGCGGTGAAGGCAGCGCGGTCTTCTCTCTCCAGGCGGGAGGCGGAATCGTGCAGGTGGGTATAGGTCAGGACAGACAGGGCGGCAAGGGCGGCTGCGGCGAGGGTGATGACTAGGATGAGGAACAGGCGGAATCTGCGTTCCATGAAAACCTCCGGGAGAAGTAAGATGTAAGAGGTAAGAAATAAGAAGTACGGGAGACGGGATTGCTTTTTTACAGTATACCATATTTTTGTAGAATATGCAAGGGGGAATTTTGGGGAGGATATGTATGTAAATCTATTGACAATGTCATGGAAGTGTGGTATCCTGTAGGGGAAGTGAGGTGATTTGTATGGCACAGACCAATATCAATATCCGGATGGATGCGGAACTGAAACGGGAATTTGAGGCATTCTGTCAGGAAGTGGGGATGTCGATGACCACGGCGTTTACGATTTTTGCGAAGAAGGCGGTGCGGGAGCAGAAGATTCCTTTTGAAATTTCGGCGGAGAAGGATCCTTTTGCGGGGATGAAAGGGATGCAGATGACGCAGGAGGAAATTGACAGAGTTCTTACGGAAGCGATAGAAGAACAGGAGGAAGACGGAGAGGAATACGAAGCGGAAGCTGTATTTGCTGCTCTGGATAAGAAGTATTTTGGATAAGTATTCTATCGTTTTCTGGAAAAAAGCACGGCGGGATCTGGAAGATATATATGCATACATCGCCGTCGAATGCATGGAACCGGAAATTGCCCGCAGTGTAATCGAAAAAATACAGGAAACAATACAGTCTTTGGAAACCATGCCAAACCGTTACCGGGAAATCCGTCAGGGAAAGTATGCAAAAATGGGATACAGGAAAGTTTCAGTGAAAAAATTTATAATTTTTTATAAGGTTTCCCTGCAGCATAAGAAAGTCAGCATTGTAACCATACAACATGAAGCAAGAGATATGTAAATAAACCAAACCCGCCCCATACAGGTGTATGAATCCTGTGCAGGGCGGGTTTGGTTTGGTGTATTTCTTATTTCTTACTTCTGATCTCTTACTTCGCTTTTCGCGTCCAGATAATACTGTTCCAGCTCGCCGTCGGAGATGGTGGTGGTGCGGCCGCGTTCGTATTCGGCGTCTACTCTGACCTTGATGGCGGCAATGACGGGGTCACGCTTGTCTACCTTTTCGGTTACGCCGTTGTCGGACAGGTAGCGGTTCAGCCAGTGGGCGATGCCGGCAAGGCCGCTGTTGTTGTCTACGGCTACCTTGGCGGGGCGGTTCAGGAGCTTTTCGGTGTTGAAGATGTTGTAGATTTCCTCGTCCTTCATGAGGCCGTCGGCGTGGATACCGGCTTTGGTGACGTTGAAGTCTCGGCCGACGAAGGGGGTTCTGGGGGGGATGTCGTAGCCGATTTCCTTTGTGAAATATTCGGCGATTTCGGTGATGACGGTGGTGTCCATGCCGTCGGTGGTTCCTCTGAGGGAGGCGTATTCCATGACCATGGCTTCCAGAGGGCAGTTGCCGGTGCGTTCGCCGATGCCCAGCAGGGAGCAGTTGACGCCGGAGCAGCCGTACAGCCAGGCGGTGGCGGCATTGGTGACCACCTTATAGAAGTCGTTGTGGCCGTGCCATTCCAGCATGGCGGAGGGGATGCCGGCGTAATGCATGAGACCGTACATGATGCCGGGGACGGAGCGGGGGAGGGCTGCCCCTGTATAGGAGATGCCGTAGCCCATGGTATCGCAGGCACGGATCTTCACGGGGATGCCGCTTTCCTTGCTCAGCTTGTTCAGCTCTTCTGCAAAGGGAAGCACAAAGCCGTAGAAGTCAGCGCGGGTGATGTCCTCGAAGTGGCAGCGGGGGGAGATCCCCATTTCCAGCACGTCGGAGATGACGGACAGGTATTTGTCCAGTGCGCCCTGCCGGGTGAGGCCCATTTTATTATAGATATGGTAGTCGGAGCAGGACACAAGCACACCCGTTTCCCGGATGCCCAGGGATTTTACCAGCTCAAAGTCCTTTTTGGAGGCACGGATCCATGTGGTGATTTCCGGGAACTGGTAGCCCAGATCCTGACAGGCGGCCAGGGCTCTTCTGTCCTTATCGGAGTACACGAAGAATTCGGACTGGCGGATCAGACCCTTGGGGCCGCCCAGCCGGTGCAGCATTTCGTACAGGTCCCGGATCTGCTTGACGGTGAAGGGGGCAGTGGACTGCTGGCCGTCCCGGAAGGTGGTATCGGTGATCCAGATTTCCGCAGGCATATTCATGGGCACGACCCGGTGGTTGAAGGAAACCTTCGGCACGGATTCGTAGTCAAACAGGTACCGGTACAGCTCCGGGGTGGCTCTTTCCTGGAGAGAGTAGTGGTATGCCGACTGCTCGATCAGGTTGGTGGATTCCGAAAAGGCGATCTTGATTTCATGTTCACGCTTGAAGGGCATTGTATTCACGAACCTTTCTTGACTGACAGGTGGATGTTTTCCATTCTGCATTTATATATATGGTGGTATTATAGCACAGCGGATGCAGGGTGTCAATAGGAAAACTGCATTTTGTTGGGGAATAGCGGGAAAATATTGCATGGAAATGCATGAAAAGATTTTGTCTGCTGCATTGTGCGGGTGCGGAAAATGAAAAAGAAGCATCCCCCACGTGAGACGCTTCCCGTTTCCTCTTTCCAAACAGGTTAGTTAATCATCATTTACTTATTACTTATCTCTCTTCCGCCCAGCTGCTGTACAGGCTGATTTCCAGACCGAAGGCATTGCACAGCTCTTCCGGGGTCCAGGGGGCGGCGTCTGTGCGGGATTCGATCCACTGGCGGAATTCGGCCTCGGTCAGGAATCCGTTTTCGATCAGGTACCGGGCGAAGGCGGCGGTTTGGGTTCCGGCATCATCGCTGCAGGCAGCATCGAAAATGGCATCTTCGGAGAGGGCGGCATCGGCAGGTGCGGTACCGGCGGCGGTTTCCGGGCGGGAGGAGCGCATTTTCACCGTGAAGTTTGCGCATTCTTCCACTTCGGGGGCCTTTTCGGCAGGGGCGGAGGCTGTGCGCAGGGCGTTTTCCTCCGCTTCCATCTCTTCTTCAACCGGCACGTCGGCGTCCGACAAGTCGGCGGTATACAGCATGGCATTGCCGTTATCGGCGGTGGCGTAGGTCTGCACTTCCGGTACGGCATCGTCGTATACGGCACAGATGGCGGTTTCGGGATGGGTTTCTGCCTCGCCGAAGGCTGTGTCCATGGCGGCGTTGTCGGCGGTACGGCCCATCAGGGGGGACGCGATCACCAGGGCGCCGGAGAGGATTACCATGCAGGCTGCCATTCCACCGTATTTCATAATCAGGCCATGGCGGTGTCTGCGGCGTTCGGCTCTTTCGGCACGGGTTCTGCGTTCGGAATCTTCCCGTTCTGCGCGGATCTGTTCCATGACCTTGGCAGCGATGCGGCCGCCTGCGTCAGGATAGGCATCCCGCAGGGCCTGTTTCAGCGCATCGGGCAGTTCGGGGGTATCCGCATCTGTGTGGGAGGGCAGTTGTTCCTTCGAATTCATATGATCAGGCGTCCCCATGGGGTCACACACGGGAAACGCATCCTTTCTTGTTTCGGTACGGTGTATATGACGACGGCGGGAGAGAAAAGTTCCCGGTTCGGCGAAAAAATATGAAAGAAAATTTAGGCATATATGAACAAAAAGGAAGAAAAACTTAAAATTTGTTTAAGAATGGCTGCGGGTACGGCTACAGTTTTCCCTGCAGGGCTTCTTTCAGGGTATTGCGTGCCCGGTTGAGGCGGGACTTGACGGTACCCACCTCCAGATGAAGCAGGTCGGCGATGGCGGCATAGGAAAGGTCTTCGATGTCCCGCAGGAGGATCACAGCGCGCATATCGGCCGGGAGGGATTGGATGGCGGATCTGACCTGCCGCACGGTTTCCTGCCGTTCCATGGCGGCTTCGGGCACGGTATCTCCGTCTGTCACGGGAATATCGATGGGGACATCCTCGTCATCGTCGTCGGTTTTGGTCAGGGGGACGGTGGGATGGCGGGACTCCATACGGCAATGGTCCCGGGCGCAGTTGACGGTGATGCGGTAGAGCCATGTGGAGAAGGCGCATTCTCCGCGGAAGGAGGGCAGGGAACGCCATGCTTTCAGGAAGGCATTCTGGGCCACATCCTCGCCGTCTCCGGAATTTCCGCCGCACATTTTCAGCACCCGCAGGGCGGTATGGTACACAAAGCGTTCATAGGTTTCCACCAGCACGCCGAACGCGGATTCATCCCCCTGCTGGGCTCGTTTCACCAATGCATCGGCGGCGGCGCGGGCATCCTGGTCGGTATGGGACGTCAGGTCATCGTTGGCCCGTTCGTCCATGGTCAGCTCGTTTTCCGGCGGATCCGGCAAGGGGGTGAGCACGGGGGTTTTTGTTTTTCTGTTCATTTTCTTCCTTTTATATGTGGGGGTGGGGTGTTTGGGTTTTGTTCACCTTATTAGTATAACATAGTTTGTTCGATAAATCAAGAGGGGTGGGGATATTTTATACAGGTGTATATGGAGGTGTTTTTTCTTTTGCTTACAGCGGTGATGTTGGTACGATGACCATCGTAAGGGGTGTCCTTCCGGACGGGACTCAGAGGATAGGGAGGGGAGAAGTCGGTGCTCAGACGCCGCTCCGTCTCCCCTCCCTACCCTCCGAGACCTCCCACCCACCCCACTCATCCAGGCTCTTCCGGAGTTTGGGTGCGACGCCGGGAGTTACATGGCTGAAAGCGCTCGGCGGAGTGAGTGCGCTGACTTGGAATCAGAGGTTTTTGAGCGTTAGAGGCTTACAGGACTATGGAAGTGCAAATTCTAAGTGATTTTCAGCATGTCCATAAAATAATTTTGAAAACTGCTGTCAACCAAACTGGATTTTTCTCAACCCTTCAACTGCACAAAACTTTTCTTCCGCCCTTCAACCTGTGTAAGAATATGGTTCCGCACCCAAACCAGCCCAGTTAAGGGAGGAGGGGTGGGAGGTCTCGGAGGGTAGGGGAGGAGGGATGACTGGCACCTGAAGTCAATCTCCCTCCTCCCCTATCCTCTGAGTCCCGTCCGGAAGGACACCACTACTAAGGTCTTAGTAAAATCCAACCCGCTGTCAGACAGAGATCCATCCGGAAGGCACCCCTTCTATGGGCATAGATAAAACCAACCCGCTGTAGGAAAAAGAAAAATAAAATCCCATGCACATTTTATAAATATTCTGTAAAACCCCCATTGACATCCCACGAATGTCGTGATATAATTTCTGTAGATGTAGTGTAGAACAAAAAACGGGAGAAAAGGAAGAGAGGGGTGAAGACTTTGACGGAACTGCAAACCACTTTTCGTTCGCTAATGGCGCTGCTGCTGGTGCTGGCGGTGATGGGAGCCTCGGCGTATACCGTGGGGCTCATTGAACACTGGAACAGAGATGAACTGCACCCGGAGGTGTATGGGATCGCCAGACTGTATGAAGGGGCGGAGAACTATACTATGCCGGTGTATTTCTGGCAGGGGAAAGAGGCGGGGGATCCGGTGCCCTGGAACAAAGACGGGGGACGGGAGACGGTTTCTCATTCCGGGGACGTGCTGGGGAATTCTTCTGCCTTTGCCCTGCGGATGCTCAAACCGGCCAATACCTTTGATTCCGTGGACTGGCGGGGGTATTCGGAGGAGAAGTATCTGTATCCCTGGTATGCTACGCCCACCTTTACCGTGCGGAACATGACCGGCGGGGAGATTTTTGCGGTGTATGAGCATCCGGGGTACGGGAATGTGCTGTACTCGGACGATGTGACAAGGCGGCCGGCGGAGTATGACGGGTTTATGGAGGATCCTTGGGTGCAGTATGTGACGGGGATCTATTCTCCTACCTTTCCCGGCGGGGTGGGGATTGATTCCCGGTATGATGTATATACGGAGCATGCCGGTATGGTGACCGGGATAGCGGGGGAAGTGGTGATCCATGTGGCGGCCAATCCCTTCTGGACCATGTATGACAGCTATACGACATGGCGCATGACGGGGTATCCTGCGGGAGAGGTGGGAATGCCGGGAAAACCGGAGCAGGCGGATCAGTACGGGGAATTCCGGTATCCGACGGGGGTATCGGCTGTGTCGTTTGCTTCGCTGTATCCCCGGTGTTCGGCGGTGATGAAGGATGTATACCGGTATGAAGCGGTGAGTTATTTGGACATTTACGCCATGAGTCCGGCGGATCCGGATGATGTGATTGTGTCGGCGCAGGTGCGGATTGTGCACTACACCCCATGGGTGACGGATGCGTCGTCTCTGTTTACGCCGGGAAGATGGGGGACGGACACCCTGAGCACGGAGCAGAAGAAGGAGCTGGAGTACAATGGCGAAGGTTCCCACTGGGGCTGCAGGGTGACGATGGGGAAGTATGAGGAGGAACTGCAATTGGACGGGGGAGAAAAGTAAGAAGTAAGAGGTAAGAGGTAAGAGGTAAGAGGTAAGAGGTAAGAGGTAAGAGGTAAGAGAATTATACAAAATATAAAGGCTTACTGTGGGGGATTCCCCCCTGTGGTAAGCCTTTTGAACGGGTTGGTATTTTTTTGTACTTCTTATTTCTTACTTCTTATTTCTTACTTCTCTCGCTGCTTCTTCCGCCAGCTCTCCCATGGATTTTTCCACACCTACTACGAGGGTGTCGCATTTGTTGACGGGGATCAGGATGCGGCGGGCATTGGACTGGCCTACGGCACGGGCGGCTTTGGGGGTGACTTCGCCGTTCATGGCGTCGGCAATGACGATTCCAACGGGGCCGCAGATGACGTCCGCTTTCCGGGCACAGACCACGATGGCGTTTTCTCCGGTGGCGGCTTCATCCGGGTCGGCTTTGAGCATATTGGCGGTGGCGATGGCGTTGGTGCCTGCGGCGATGACGGTGTCTTCCGGGCTTTTGGAAACCATGCACTTTTCCACAAGAAGTTTTCCCAGCTTTCCGCCCTGGCCGTCGATGATGAGTATGGTCATAATTTCCTCCGGAAAAATAAGAGGCAAGAAGTGCGACAGAACTATTTCTTGTTTCTTATTTCTTAACTGAAAAATAAGTGTTCAATCAATATTTTTGTGCCCATGGCGATCAGGACGATGCCGCCGGTGAGTTCGGCTTTGGACTTGAAGCGGGCGCCGAAGATGTTGCCGACCACGACGCCGATGGCAGACAGGACAAAGGTGATGACGCCGATGAAGGTGATGGCGGGGACGATCTGCTCCTGGATCTGCAGGAAGGCGAAGGAGACCCCTACGGCCAGGGCGTCGATACTGGTGGCAACGGCCATGGGGAACATGCTTTTTACACCGAAGCTGTTCTGTTTTTCATTGCAGCATCCGCATTCGTCCTCCTCTTCGTCCTTGGAGAGGGCTTCACGGATCATATTGCCGCCGATGATGCCCAGCAGGATGAAGGCTATCCAGTGGTCGATGGACTCGATGAGATGGGCGAAGGTGGTGCCCAGCAGGTATCCGGCAAGAGGCATGAGGGCCTGGAATCCGCCGAACCATGCGCCGGCGATGAGGGTATGGTGGGGTTTGATTTTGGGTACGGAGAGGCCTTTGCAGATGGCTACGGCGAATGCGTCCATGGAGAGGCCTACGGCGATTGCGAACAGTTCCCAGAGCTGCATGGTGGTTTTCTGGCTCCTTTTTTGGTTTTTCTTTTTTTGTATAAGTGATAGTATAGCATATATTTTATGGGAATGCAAGGGGGATTTTTGGGGGGCTTGGGATGTTTGTTTGGCTTACAGCGGTTTTGTTTTTTCTATGCCCATAGAAGGGGAGATTTTCTTTAGCTTCTACTTGACAGCGGTTTGATTTTTACTAAGACCTTAGTAGGGGGTGTCCTTCCGGACGGGACTCAGAGGATAGGGAGGGGAGAAGTCGGTGCTCAGACGCCGCTCCGTCTCCCCTCCCTACCCTCCGAGACCTCCCACCC
>JAFQGY010000109.1 GCA_017415325.1 Clostridia bacterium | reverse complement strand
GACCCTGCTCACGACAGAACGTTTTCAAGTGCTGGATTTCGTTTTTTCGGAGTTTTGCAATCGACTAGGAAAAGTAAGATGTAAGAGATTAGAGATCAGAAATATTATACGGTCAAAGCTTTGTCCTTGGCACGGATGACCATGCGGAGGGGGTGCAGTTCTTCTTCCAGGGTCATGGGCATGTCGTCCCCGTACCGCAGGTGGCGCAGCAGCAGGTCTAGGAAGTCCTGACAGGCGGAGTCTGCGGTGTCGATTTCGCCTTCGTCGTGGTCGGTGTATACGTGGCTGTGTCTGCCGCCGTCTGTGATTTCCACCATACCCTTTGTGCCGAAGACCCGGACATGTTCGTTGCCCCAGCCGGGGAAGCCTGTGGGGTTGAGATAGTTCATGCAGATGCTCGCCACGGCGCCGGTTTCCAGCTGCATGGTCAGCACGGCCGCTGTGAACAGTCCTGCGTCATCCGTCGTACCGTTCAGGACACTGCCGTTCAGCTCGGCGTTGCCCAGATGGGTTTCGATGGCGTCGATGTCTGTCACCTGCAGGCCGGTGATGTGTTCCACAAAACGCATGGCATGGATGCCCACCCAGCGGATGATCCCGCCGTCGGTTTCCTCGTCCTGAGGGCGCTGTCCCGGGCGCATGGGATAGGATTTCTGGGCGTACACCTGCACCACTTCTCCCACCTTGCCGGAGCGCACCAGTTTCCGCATGGACCACCAGGGCTCAAAGAACACCGTATCGGCGATTTCGTGGAATTCTTTTCCGCAGCGTTTTGCGGTGTCCAGCACCCTGTCCAGTGCCGCTTCCGACAGTACCGCCGGTTTTTCCGCATACACATGCCGGCCGGCTTCCAGACAGAGGATGGCGTCTCTTTCCTGACAGGCACGGCGGGGGGAACAGAGACAGATCATATCCAGCGTATCATCCGTGAGCATGGCTCCCAGAGTATCATAGTGCGGGACATTCTCAAATCCCGGCATCTCCCCCTTGTCCGGGAAACACACGGCACCGATTTCCCCGTCGGGATGGTTTTTCAGCCGGTTGTGGATCTGGTGCCCGTTCATCCCGTACAGGCCAACACGAATTTTCTGCATATTATTCCACCGTCCATTCCGCAAGCGTTCTTTCCGGATGCCGGAAGCAGTCCAGCAGGGCTTCTCCCAGACCCGGTACATACACCTTTGCATCCGTCCGCCGGATTTTCGTTTCCGCAAAGTTCCGGACGGTTTCGTTCTGCTGCAGCCATGTGATCACTCTGGTGTGTGCGCTGGCTGCTTCGATGCCGCAGGGGAATTCCCGGGTATCTCCCCGGACAGCCGCACCAATGGCAGTCTCCAGCTTGTTCAGGTCGTTTGCAAAGGGATTGCCGTAGACAATGCGTTCTCCGTCTGCTGTCACTGCCGCAATCTGTCCGTATTCCCTGTAGTCCTCCGGCATAACGGAGCGGGACAGGGGGGTGTCGTTCTGGGAGTAGTACACATCCGCCTTTTCAAACCGGAAATGGAAGGTGGGGTTCATGTTTTCTTCCACGGCATGAGAGGCCATGAAGTGCACCCCGGTTCCGTCGGGCATGGTCATATCCACCTTGCAGGTATCGAAGTTTTCGATGGCATTGGCACGGAGCAGTTCCCCGCGGATGGTTTCCGGCAGGGCAGCGCTTCCGTCCGTTCCCAATAAGAACAGCATATTGTGGAGATAGTGCGCCGTGGCGTTGTTTGCGATGCTGTCATACACGGGGGTGCCGTCCGCCAGCAGGATCTTCCCGGCCCATCCGCTGCCCCGACGGTAGTATGCCAGATCCCGGGGCCACAGGACGATGGACTTCATTTCCAGACATCTGCCGAACCGGCCGGACAGAATATCCTTTTTGATCCCCAGAATGGCGCTGCTGTAGGACCACTGGTAACCGATGAACACGAATTTTCCCGCTTTCCGGCTGGCTTCTCTGAGGATTTCAATATCCTTTGCGTCGGCACACAGGGGCTTTTCACACAGCACATGGGATCCGTTGGCCAGAGCGGTGAGAATCTGGGGCGTATGGCACTGGATGGGGGTGGCGATCACCGTCAGATCCGGTTTCTGCGCCGCAAACAGTTCCTCGATTGTGGCATACACAGGAATCCCGGCATCCCGGAGCTCCTGCAGTCGGGGACAGCTGTCCGGGAAGGGTTCCACCGCTCCCACGGGAATGATTCTTTCGTCGTGTCTGTCCAGTATATAGTTGGTGTACAGTCTGGCATATCCGCCAATCCCGCACAGGGCGATTCTGATCTGAGACATGGCATGGTACTCCTTTTCAGGTCTGACCGATTTTGATTTCCGGTTCCATTATACACAAACGGCGGGCAAATTGCAAGCCATATTCCGGGATTGGGCCTGTCCGGCAGAAAAAAAGACTGTCCGGTAAGAACAGCCTTTCTGTTATGCAGTTATCCCAGTGCTTCGATTTCCGCAATGGTCTTTTCGATGGCCGCCATTGTACCCTTTTCCTTCCCGGCATAGGTGGAGGCAAACTGCTTGGTGGCACTGTTGCCCAGTTCATTGAACATACTGCTGATGCCGCTCCAGTCGTAGATGGACGCCAGGTCATATACTCTGGAATCCAGAATGATCTCCAGCATTTCGATGGATTCTTCGTCCCGCAGGCTCTTGCCCTGAATGGTCTTTTCCACATAAGTGGGCGTTACGATCTGCTGGCTGTGGTATCCCAGTGCATCCATCAGATACCCGGTCATGTCCAGTCTGCCGTTGGTGATGGGCACCACGTCGAAGGTCGCCCAGTGGTAATTGACCGGCCCGTAGTATGCCGCCTGTTCCTCGTTGTACTTGGGATGGGGCAGAATCCCGAAATCGGCGTCCATTTCCCGCAGATCCAGCGCCACAAGCAACTGATTATTGTAGAACAGACCTCTGTTTTCCTGGAATGCCGGCAGGAACAGCTCTGTGAATACATTGCCGTACCCGTTGATCCGGCCGTTGTGCATGGTCACTTTGTCATTGAAGAAGAACGGCTGCAGCTTTTCCACGATGTTTGCCGCCAGTTCCTGATCCACAGCCAGTACAGGCTTCCCATCGCCATCCTTTTCGGTCAGGTGTACCCCGCCGGCCAGTATGGCACTGGTCATGGATACCGCTTCCAGCATGATGCCGAAATGGTCGTCCAGAATATCCGCCGTGCCGTTCCCGTTTACATCCGTGGCTACGGTTTCCGCCATCCGCATGGATACGTCCAGCGTCCACTTGCCTTCCTTTACCAGTGTATACGGGTCTTCCAGATGATGCTGCTCGGCAAGCTGTTTGCTGAAGAAATAGGTAATGGGGGAGAAGGAAGTGATCAGGTTGAAATCCCCTGTTACGGCGTACAGAGTGCCCATGATGTCAAAGGTCTCCACGGAGGATGCGTCCCACCAGCTTCTGGAAAAATCCACATTCTGTACATCGTGCAGGTCCAGACAGATCCCGGCGGAAAGTACGGCAGGCATACTCTGCCCGGGCAGGGAGGCAAGATCCACAATTGTTTCCCCGGCCAGCACCAGAGTTTTCAGTTCCCCGCCGGCCACATTTCCCAGCTTGGAGAAGGAATAGGCTTCCAGATTCACGTTCAGCTCTTCTTCCACCACATTGTTCCGTTCAAAAATGGCATCGTGCAGCGGATCCCCGGTGGCATCGGCATAGGCTTCGCAGTAGTCCTGCGCTTTCCACACGCCGCCCCCCTGGCTGTAGTAGTCCACGGCCCCGATGGTGAAGGTTTCCCCGTCGTAGTCCACATCAGGTGCGGTGTATTCCGGCGGTTCGGTTTCGGCGGCTGTTTCGGTCACAGTCTCGTTTTCCGCAGCGGCATCGGTATCCGCCGCAGGATGTCAGCAGGAGCAGTGCCAGAAAAACAGAGATCAGTCGGATGGAGTTCTTTGTATGCATAGTACAGCCCTTTCTGCAGTGTATTGAGGAATATAGCTGTATTATACCATCCTGACACAGAAAATGTCAATGCCATTCCGGCAGATTTATGGTTATTTTACCGATTTTTCTTGACAAACCGACGTCCTGTTTGTTACAATATGGAAAAATAAAACCGATCCGTGAGGAATACCTATGACAAAACCCAATGTACTGTTCATCATCGCAGACCAGTGGCGGGGAGACTGCCTTGGATATGCGGGACACCCGGATGTGAAAACGCCCCATCTGGATACCCTCTGCGCCGGGGGATTCTGCTTCTCCCATGCCTACAGCGCCACCCCCACCTGCATCCCCGCCAGAGCCGCCCTGTATACCGGCATGGCACAGGAAAACCACCACCGGGTGGGATACCGGGACGGGGTGCGCTGGGACTATCCCCACACACTGGCAGGTACCTTTGCCGATGCGGGATACCAGTGCCACTGTGCGGGCAAGCTTCATGTGCATCCCCTCCGCAGCAGCATGGGATACCATTCCGTAGATCTGCACGACGGGTATCTCCACTACTACCGGAAACCGGATGTACCCTACTGCGAAAACCAGCGCATCGCCGACGACTATTTCTACTGGCTCCAGAAAGAGCTGGGCATGGATGCGGATCCCATCAACACCGGCATCGACTGCAATTCCTGGGTGGGCAGACCGTGGATCTATCCGGAAGAAACCCATCCTACCCACTGGGTCACCGACCGGGCCATCGACTTTCTCCGGAAGCGTGACCGGGACAAGCCCTTTTTCCTGACCCTGTCCTATGTCCGTCCCCATCCGCCGTTTGATGCACCGGAAGCGTTCTGGGCCATGTACCGGAGCAAAAAACTGACGCCGCCGAAGCACGGAGACTGGGATGACACCGGCAGACTGGCAAGAGACGGGTATGTGGTGGACAGCGAAACGGGCCCATCCGATCCGGAACTGATGGAAGAGGCACAGAGGGGATACTATGCCGCCGCCACACAGGTGGATTATGAAATCGGCAGACTCCGTGACGCACTGTTCGCCCAGGGACTGGATCATTCCAACACAATTATAGTATTTGTATCCGATCACGGCGAACTGCTGGGGGATCACTGCCTGTTCCGCAAGAGCCTGCCCTACGAAGGAAGCGCCCATGTGCCGCTGGTGATTTCTGCCTCTCCGGAAATGCTGCGGCGTGCCGGGTTTGACGGGGATAAAAATGCGGTCACGGGGAAGCTGGCGGAACTGCGGGATGTGATGCCCACGCTGCTGACGCTGTGCGGAATCCCTGTGCCGGATTCGGTGGATGGGATCAATCTGTTCGGGGATGCGGACAGGCAGTATCTCCATGGGGAGCATCTGTATGACGGGGAGTCCTGTCAGTGGATCATCTCCCGGACGGAAGAGCGGACCGAAAAGTTCGTCTGGTTCTCCGGCAGCGGGAAACGGCAGTATTTTGATCTGACCGCCGACCCGGAGGAGACACATGACGGAATCGGGGATACAGAATACGCCGGACGGATTGCCGTACTGGAACAGGTGCTGACGGATGCGCTGGCATGGCGGGAGGAAGGATTTGTCCGGGATGGGAAACTCACCGGGGCGGCCTGCAAAGCGGTGCTGGAACACAGTCTGCGGGAAACAACATGAAAAACGCCTGTATGGATTTTGAGTGTCCGTACAGGCGTTATTTCTATTTATTGTTTATGCTGTATGCATTACGGATGCAGCAGGGCGAAGGAATCCTTCAGTGCCGGATACAGCGTCCGGTAGATGCCGTAGTAGTGCATGTACTTTTCGTGTGCTTCTGCGTCAGGCTGGAAGGATGCACCGGCACGAACGGCCCTGTCACAGCCTTCTTCCACGGAGGCATAAACCCCTGCCGCACAGCCGCCCAGAATGGCCGCACCCAGCACAGCACCTTCACTGGACTGCATCAGCTTCACAGGCACGCCGTACACATCGGTGAACATCTTCCGCCAGAAATCGCTCTTTGCCCCGCCGCCGCAGAATGCCATGTCACTGCATTCGATGTCGTTTTCCCGGAGCACTTCCAGACAGTCGTTCAGGGCATAGGCAACCCCTTCCATCACCGCTCTGGCCATATGCACCTTGGTATGCACAGCAGACAGGCCGAAGAACACACCGCGGGAGTTGGCATCCAGAATCGGGCTTCTTTCCCCCATCAGATAGGGCAGGTACACTAGATCGTCCGCACCGATGGGCAGCTTGTCACAGGCAGCGTCCAGTTCGGGATAGCTGTATTCGGAGGCCAGCTGGGAGCGGAACCAGTTCAGGGACAGCCCCGCAGACATGGTAACGCCCATCACATGCCATGCACCGGGTACGGCACAGCAGAAGGTATGGATCCGGCCTTTTTTGTCGATATGCAGGTCGCTCGTATGGGCAAATACCACGCCGGAGGTGCCGATGGTGGTGAACGCCTTTCCTTCCCGGCAGACACCGGTACCGATGGCCGCACAGGCATTGTCGCCGCCGCCCCCGGCAATGGGAATCCCGGCACACAGACCCACCTTTTCCGCCACGTCCGGCAGCAGGTTTCCGGTCACATCCGGGCTTTCGTATACCTTGGGCAGCAGGTTCATGTCGATGTCCAGTGCCGCACAGACTTCCTCGCTCCAGTCCCGCTTGGCGATGTACAGCAGCTGCATACCGGATGCGTCGGATGCGTCGGTGGCAAAGGTGCCCGCCAGCTTATAGCGGATATAGTCCTTGGGCAGCAGGATATGCCGTACCTTTGCCCAGATTTCCGGCTCGTTCTGCTGTACCCACAGAATCTTCCCGGCGGTAAAGCCTTCCAGTGCGGGGTTGGCGGTGATTTCGATCAGCTTTTCTCTGGTGAGTCTGCGTTCGATTTCCCTGCACTGTGCGGTGGTTCTGCCGTCACACCAGAGGATGGAGCGGCGCAGTACATTGCATTCTTCATCCAGCAGTACAAGCCCGTGCATCTGACCGGAAAGCCCGATGGAAACGATGTCTTCCTTTACGATGCCGCTCTTTTCCACCACGGCGGCGATGGTTTCGGTGACTGCGTTCCACCAGTCTTCGGGATCCTGTTCTGCCCAGCCGTTCTGGGGCTGATACAGGGGATATTCCACCGTAGCGGAGGCAATGCCGTTGCCCGCTTCGTCAAAGAGCATGGTTTTGGTGCCGGATGTACCGATGTCGATACCCAGTAAATATTTCATGATTCCGTATCCTTTCCGATATTTCTCAGGAGAACAGGATGCCGTTGAAGATGTTTTCCAGATATTCCTGACGGCCGCTGACTGTGGTTTCCACGTCTCCCTTGGCCAGAACATAGGCTTCCAGTTCTTCGATGGTGGCAGTACCGCTTGCAATCTTCTGGCCGATGCCGGTCTTGTAGCTTTCGTACCGCTTGTCCACAAAGGCGTCCAGTCTGCCGTCCTTCAGAATCTTGTCGGCCATCCGCAGACCCAGGGCAAAACCGTCCATCCCGGCGATGTAGGAGTAGGCAATGTCTTCGGGAGTCCAGGAGGCACGGCGGGTCTTGGCGTCAAAGTTCAGACCGCCGTTGGTGAAGCCGCCCGCTTTCAGCACTTCCAGCATGCACAGGGTGGTTTCATATACATTGGTGGGGAACTGGTCGGTGTCCCAGCCCAGCTGCAGGTCGCCCTGGTTGGCGTCGATGGAACCGAAAGCACCGTTCACTCTTGCCACAGCCAGTTCGTGCTGGAAGGTGTGACCGGCCAGGGTGGCGTGGTTGGCTTCCACATTCAGCTTGAAATTGTCGGTCAGGTTGTACTTCTGCAGGAAACCGATGACGGTGGCGGCGTCAAAATCGTACTGGTGCTTGGTGGGTTCCTTGGGCTTGGGTTCGATGTAATAGTCGCCCTTGAAGCCGATGGAACGGCCGTACTGGGAGGTCAGCTTCAGCAGGAAGCCCAGGTTGTCCAGTTCCCTGCCCATGTCGGTGTTCAGCAGGGTTTCGTAGCCTTCTCTGCCGCCCCAGTATACATATCCGGAACCGCCCAGACGAACGGTCACTTCGATGGCCTTCTTGATCTGTGCGGCGGCATAGGCGAATACATCCGCATCGGGAGAGGTACCTGCGCCGTTCATGTACCGGGGATGGTTGAAGCAGTTGGCGGTACCCCACAGCAGCTTCTTGCCCCTCTCTTTCATGAGCCCTTCCATCAGATCCACGATCACGTCCAGATTGGCGTTGCATTCGGCAAGAGTTTCCCCTTCCGGTGCGATGTCTCTGTCGTGGAAGCAGAAGTAGTCGATGGACAGCTTATCCATCAGCTCAAATGCGGCGTATGCCTTGTTTTTGTACACGTCCATGGGGGTTTTACCGCCGAAGGACTTGTCCATGGTGCCCCGGCCGAACATATCGGTGCCTTCTGCGCACAGGGTATGCCAGTAGGACATGGCGAACTTCAGGTGTTCCCGCATGGTCTTGCCGGCGATTTCTTCTTCGGGGTTGTAGTAGCGGAAGGCCATGGGATTTGCGCTGTCCTTGCCTTCGTATTTTACCACAGGTACATTCTTGAAAAATTCCATTGTATTGTTTCCTTTCGGTTTATGATTTCTTTTTGCCGCCCAGCACCTTCCGGTAGGGCATGAGCATTCCTTCGTTCATCTGATTTCCCATTTTGGCAAGCACCTTGGGGTTGGCCAGCAGGGATCCCACCGCATACATTTTCAGCATAGTGGGCCAGTTTTTCTGGGGGAAGTCGTATTGGCCATGGGACTTGTAGAATTTGTGGTCCGCCCGCATCATCCCCTGCATCAGCCAGATCAGATCCCTGAAGATCTTCATGCCGCCGATGCCGTAGAAATTCTGCGGGGGAACATACCGGTTTTCCAGTGCCCACACCAGTGTTTCCGCCAGCCGGTCGATTTCGGCATTCGGATCCGTTTCGTCCGTGGCCACCCCCGCAAGGAAGTTTTCCCCCACCTGACTCCGGCCTTCCAGAATCATCTGCAGGTTGGCTTCCTTGCTGTATGCACCGCTGACAAGATATCCAACGGGCATTCCCATGGTGACGGTGCGGTGTCCGTTGCAGAACTGCCGGTCGTCGTACATCTTGAACAGTGCCCCCATGGAGTGATCCCGGACGGTAAAGGCGTACACGATGGTCTGTGCCGTCTGGATGGAGCTTCTCAGATAATCGTCAAAGCCGTCCTTGTAGATGCACTTCCCCGACACGGCGCACCGGAAACAGCCCAGACACCCGCCCTGGAACGGGAACTCCCGCAGGTTCACCACCCGGGTGGCATAGGGCATCACGGCCCGGAACCGGTGGATCATGGCCGCCAGATTGGTCCCCTCGTCACAGTCGGTGACGATCACCACATCCCCCGGCTTGTCTCCGGCAGAATGTTCCGGCACGGTCACGGGCTTTGGAATATGGTCGGGTATGGGTTCCGGCACAGGTTCGGCGTGTCCCTTGTCCATGCACCAGCAGACATACCGGAAGAACTTTTCCGCTTCCGTCTGTCCTTTTTCGGTCAGCAGATCGTCCATGTCCGCCGACAGTCCCCGGATCACCCGCAGCCCCAGATCGTGACAGTTTTCCTCCACATACCGGTGGGCGGTCACGTCATAGAAATGCTTGGATGTGGTAATCTGTGCGGCGTACTTCCCTGCCAGATCCACACCGGAGGCCTTGGTCAGCTCGATGAACCGGTGCAGCTGGGAAGTGGCGATAAAGGTATACACCGGATAGGCAAACAGGATCAGATCCGCAGCAGCCAGCGCTTCCGCCGCCGGGGTGAAATCCTTTTCCAGTGCCTTGATCTTCTGTCCTGCGTGCAGGGTGGTATATTCATGCTCCGGGAATCTGCTCTGCAGGTACAGCACCGTCTGCAGGGTGATGCTGTATTCCCCTTTGGGGCTGCCGTTTATGATGAGAATGCGCATGATGCCTCCATGGAAGACGGGTGAGTGGAAATATTCTGATCTCTTATTTCTTCCTTCTTATCTTCCGATTACTCTGATTGTCTTTTCCGCTTCTGCCGCAAAGGAGATCTTTCCGTCCGCAAAGGCAAAGTCGGTTTCTTTTCCGTCAACGGTCACAGAGGTCACTTCCGTGTAGTATGGCACTTCCAGCACATCCAGTGCCAGCTTACCCGCACATACGGTCAGTTCTGTGGCGTCTGCTGTCTTTGTATATCTGCCCCATGCGGCGTCCACGGCCCAGATGCTGCGGAAGTCTCCGTCCACAATGGGGGAGAAGCCCAGGGTCCTGTCCTGCATGGCGAATTTATATCCGCTCCAGATGGGCATCAGGGCAAAGCTGGCCATGCTTCTGGCGTAGTTGGAACCGCATTCGATTTCGTTCCAGGGGTTCCGGTTGTGTCCTCTGTACCGGTCACGGATGGCCTTGACGATGGCGGTGCCTTCTTCGATCATGCCTTCGGAAATCATCAGTCCGGCCAGAGCATATTCAAAGCCGTGCATGGATTCCTGGGCATAGGGAATCGGGATGGCGGGAGTTGTCACATCCTTCGGGAAGGAACAGATGATGGCGCCCGCTTCGTCGTTCAGGGCAAAGAGCCGGAAGGTGTTGTAGTGGGAGCGCATATCCGGCAGGAAGTTGTTTTTGTACAGGCTCTGCAGTGCTGTGTGCAGGTTCTTTTTATCGTAGATTTCGCCGATGCCGCAGAGGTTGGCGTGCCACTGGGCCAGACACTGGTCAATGATGCAGCCGTCCCCGATCTGGTACTTGATTTCCCCGGATTCGCTGTTCCAGTAGTTGTCCGCACCGAAGGCGTCCACCACGGATTTGTCGGTGAGATCCACCTTCTGGGCGTACCACCGGCCGTTGAACAGGTTTTCGTCACACCATTTCTTCCCGGCTTCGTACAGGGCTCTGTATTCGGCGGCTGTATCCGCCTCTCCCATCCGCTCGGCCATTTCCGCACCGCAGAGGAGCGCCGCCAGATAGAAGCCTTCCAGCCAGGAGGAGGGGCCGAACAGTTCCATATCGAGAGTATGATGCTGTCTGCCTTCCAGCACACCGTCCTTGTCCGCATCCCATCTGTCGGGGTTCTCCGGACTCCATGCGTACTCAATAGACTTCTTCACAGCCGGCCACAGGTCTCTCAGCCAGTTGTCATCCCCCAGGAGCTTCCATTCCCGGTAGGTCTTGATGACGCCGCCCATCTGTCCGTCCACGCAGGCCCGGAAGCCGCCTCTTTCTCTGCCAAGGGGCAGGGTCATGCGGAAGGACATTCTGCCGTGCTCGTCCTGATTGTATGTAAAGTCGGTTTCCCGGATGGAGCGTTCCAGATTCGGGAACAGGAAGCACAGGGCGTAGGCGTAGTTCCATACATGGGTGCAGGTACCCTCACAGGAGCCGTGGTTTTCCCAGACCCCTTCCCAGCCGTAGAACTCACCGTTTTCCAGTCGTAATACCGTAGGAGTTTTCAGCACAGAGGTGGTGGCGGAGATGGCTTCCACCACTTCTTCCGGCAGGGTAGAGGCGAACAGTTCGTCGTGATACTGCTTTGTGCCGTCCCACAGTCTGTCCCATTCCTTCAGGGCATAGACGGCGGAGGCATAGGAGTCTGCAAACAGGGTGGCGTAGTAGTTCTTCCAGGTTACGTCCACATCATTGCCGGCCTCATCCTTTTTGGTGTACCGGCTCCAGTAGTTGCAGCAGTTGGGACGGCTCCAGGAGATCACATACCGGAAGCGGACGGTTTCTCCGGGGGCGGCGGTGCATTTGACGGCAAGGTTTGCCATATCACAGTTTCCGGGGGTGTCGTAAACCCGGTTTTCGTATACAGGCTGTTCGGTAAAGTTCCGCCAGTACCGTTCCAGACCGTCGTTCCAGCTGCCGCGGTACCAGTACTGCTGACAGGATGCTTCCCCGTCGGACTGTACAGCCACGGTCAGGTCGCCGTATTCGGTGCTGTCCGGTGCAAATCTGGTCTGCCGCAGGAACAGGGCGTGGGTGTTTCCTTCCGTGCGGTATTCGTTCACCGATTCCCCATAGGTATTGCGCAGGGCGGTACCTACAGTGTATTCCTGGGTTTCACGGGTGGTATTGGTAACGGCATATTCCAGAAACGCCGCCGGGATGCTGGAATCCCTGTCGTTCAGCGGGATCAGGGGGCTCCATGCGGTGAGACGGATGGCACCGGGGAAACTTTCGTCCACAAAATCCACCGTGGCGATGGGGAACTGGCCGGTAAAGGTGCAGTGGCGGAAATGGGGGAAGCCTGCCATGGTGGCCGCGGACAGACCGGAACCGAATCCATGAGCCAGAGCCCCTGCCAGATTGGTGTTCACGTCCCCGTTGATGACACGGGCGTCCACCAGTTCACCGTTTTTCATGGCCTTGATAGCAAAGTGGGAATTGCCGTTCATGCTGCCCTTACTCGGACGGTTGAAAATTTCCCAGTCGATGAGTCTGCCGTTCCCGGCCAGCCCGATGCATCCGGCACCGATCCCGCCCAGGGGGAAGGAGATTTCGTTCAGAGCATTTCCTGTGAAGACAGTACGTTTCATAAGTCCTCCATTTGGTATTCTTGTCAGATTCCCCACATAGGGGAAGATATACGGTCAGAATTCTTGTATATATTATAAAGGTATTTGACAGGTTTGTAAAGGGGGGAAAAGAAAAAAATCCCTCCCGCAGTACCGGAGATGGAAAGTCCGGCTCTGTCGGAGGGAAATTTTACTCTATAACGCTGCACTGCGTGATCCCGTAATACCGGAACACCTCCAGCACCGCCGGATCCATCCGTTCCCCGCAGACCACTACAGGCACAGCCGGGGGACAGCCTACATGTACTTCCGCCAGCACCCGTCCGGCACACTGACAGGCAGGCAGCGTCACCCGGGGGGCAAAAGCCGCTTCTCTGGGGGACATGACCCGCTCCGGCAGGGAAAATACAGGGGCTTCTTCCCGGATGGGCGTCCGTTTCGGAATCGCTGTCAGCACATCCGTCAGCCGCTGCAGTCCCGCCTCTCCCGTTTCCGGCGTGGTCATCAGCACCAGAAAATCCGGATCCGCAAATTCACATTCGATGCCGTTGTCCCGCAGAATCCCGGCAAGTCCGTCTCCACGGTATCCGTAGGGTTTGGCGCAGACGGTCAGCTTGGTGGGCTCCTCTCCCCGGAAGGTGTACCCGGCGCCGGTGAGCTGCTTCTTATACTGTTCCACCAGAACAATATGCTCTGCCAGCATTTCCCGGTACCCTTCCGCCAGATACCGGTTCACTCTGTCCAGCGACTGCAGAATCAGGTACGACGGACTGGTGGAGCCGAACAGGGCAAGGGCATTCTTCACTTCCTCCGCTGTATACCCCAAGTGCCCGGCCAGATGCAGATAGGCCGCTCCCGTCAGGGCTGGCAGGGTCTTGTGGGCGGAATCGCAGCACAGGTCGGCGCCCTGATCCATGGGATGCACCGGTTCCGGCAGAAAATGCAGATACGCTCCGTGGGCATTGTCCACCGCCAGCAGCACCCCGTACCGATGGCATACCCGTGCAATCCCCTCTATGTCGGCAAGGCATCCCAGATAATCGGGGCTGGTCAGGTATACCGCCGTGGGACAGGGATCCGCCGTTTTCAGAAATTTCTCCGTTTCCGCCGCCGTAATGGGGCAGGACAGATAGGAGTCCGCCCTCTCCGGACACAGCCATACTGTCTCAAAATCCAGCAGAACCGCTGCGGAGAGAAAGGTTTTGTGGGCATTCCGACCGGCGGCAATCACGGGCTTTTTTCCCATCCGCCGGGCATGGAGACACACCAGCTGCAGCATGGCACGGATACAGTGGGAGGAGCCTTCCGTGGAATAGTACGTGGGACAGCCGAACAGGGCGGCGGCGTTTTCTTCGCTTTCCCGGATGATTCCGTCCGCTTCATACAGGCTGTCCGCCCCGGCGATTTCCGTCAGATCCAGTCCTTCCATGCCCAAAAGCGGTACGCCTTTGTGTCCCGGCATGTGGAGCCGCAGGGTACCGCTTTCGTTGTATGCACGTACAAAATCACATATGGGGGTGTTCATAAAACGTGTCTTTCTCGCAGGTTTCGCAGTCGGTGCAGTCTGCCGCATCAGCCGCTGCTTCAACGGAATCTTCACTGCTGAATTCCCGATGGATGGCAACCATGATGGCGCATTCCATCCGCTTCCGGAACAGGTCGCAGCCGTACTTGTAGATCCCCTTCACGGAGCCGGTGGCGTGGTATGCATTGGCCGCACATCCGCCGGAACAGTACAGGCGTGCCCAGCAGTCCCTGCATTCCGGTCTGGCGTACACATTGCAGGAGAGAAATTCCTTCTGAATATCGGTTCCCTTCACGCCGTCCCATACGTTGCCCAGCAGGAACTTTTCGTCGCCCACAAACTGGTGGCAGGGGTACAGATCACCCCAGGGGGTCACGGCCATGTATTCCGTACCGGAACCGCAGCCGGAGATCCGCTTGTAGATACAGGGGCCGCCCTGCAGGTCTATCATATAATGGTAGAAAGTGAAGGGTCTGCCTTCCCTGTCCCGTTCGATCATCAGCTCCGCCAGCTTTTCATACTGATCCAGCACGATGGGCAGGTCTTCCGCAGTCAGCTCGGAAGGATCTCCGGCGGCGCAGACCACAGGCTCCATGGACAGCTCAGTGAACCCCAGATCCAGCATGGTTTTGATGTCTTCCAGAAAATCCGGATTGGCATGGGTGAAGGTGCCCCGCATGTAGTAAGTTTTATCCGGCAGCCCTTCTCTGGACTTCACCAGCTTCTGGAACCTGGGAACGATCTTTTCCCAGCTGCCCTGTCCGTTGTAGTCCACCCGGAACCGGTCGTGGATTTCTTTTCTGCCGTACAGAGAAAGCACCACATTGCTCATTTCCCGGTTGGCAAAGTCGATGACATCATCGTCGATGAGCATACCGTTGGTGGTCAGGGTGAAGCGGAAGTTCTTGTTGTGGGTCTTCTCCAGCTCTCTGGCATAGGCTACCAGCTGCTTGACCACCTCAAAGTTCATCTGCGGTTCGCCGCCGAAGAAATCCACTTCCAGATTGTGCCGGGTTCCGGAATTGGCTACAAGGAAATCCAGTGCCTGCTTCCCTACTTCAAAG
>JAFQGY010000108.1 GCA_017415325.1 Clostridia bacterium | reverse complement strand
GACACACCGGCAGGGGAGGACTACACGGAACACATCCTTTCCTGTATCCGGGACTGCCGGGAATATCAGATTCCTACGCTTGTGGTGCATCCAGTGAACGGAACCGGGCCTCTGCCGGAGAATCCTGCCGTGGGGCTGGAACGGTTCCGGAAAATGGCAGCTCTGGCGGAGAGGCTGGGGGTAAATCTGGCCATAGAGAACCAGGGGAACCCGGCCTATGTGGATCTGGTGTTTGCAGGCGTGGAATCAGACCGGCTGTGCTTCTGCTACGACAGCGGCCACGAAAACTACTTCTCTCCTGCACGGGATCTGCTCTCGGACTACGGTGACCGGCTCAAGGCCCTGCATCTCCACGACAACAACGGCACAGAGGATGCCCACGCCCTGCCGTACACCCATACGCCGGAAACGGGAGGGGTACGCTGGAACCGGATCCGGGAGCACCTTGCGGGGTATACCGGTGCTGTGGCACTGGAAACCCTGAACAAAGGGTATGAACACATCACCGACCCTGTGGAATTTCTCAGACTGGCGCTGGAGAGGGCGAAGAAAATATGGTAAACCAAAAAGGCATCCGTATGGGTACAGGAACCCGTATGAATGCCTTTTGTTCATAGGAATCTGTTATTCTTGGACATAGGACATATCGTTCAGACGCACCAGAATCCTGTGTCCGGCAGTATCTTCTGCAAGTTCCGATACACCGCCGGCTTTTCCTGCCAGCAGACAGCGATCCGTGTCCCGTACCTCCATTCCCAGCCACAGGGCAAACAGAATGCTGAGCGTACCGCTGTGGGATACAAGGATGCAGGTTGGAGTAGGAGCAGTCAGCACATCCTCCAGAAAGACCGAAACCTGCTCCCACATATCCCGTCTGGACTGGGCGCCGGGAAAGGGAATCCCGTCTGCGTTTTCGGCCCAGTCAATGGTATCCGGCCAGAGCGGGCAGATGTTGTTTTTCCGTGCCCATGACTTAGTCTTTCCCACTGCCTCACCCAGATCAAACTCCCGGAGCGCAGGGGTGTACTGCGGTTTTAGTTCCATGGAGAGGGCAATCTGTTCTGCGGTCTGACGTGCTCTTGTCAGGTCGGAACTGTACAGAGCTGCATCGGTATCTTTCAGTTCCTCTGCCAGCCGAACACCGATGCGCTGTGCCTGCCGAAATCCTTCATCGGTCAGAGTCCAATCGGTCAATGAACCAATCATGCCGTTTTCGTGCTGCAGGGAGCGGGTATGCTGTACCGTAATGATTCTTTTCATTTATATAATAATCCCGTCCAGATGATCCACTTCATGCTGGATGATCTGCGCCGTCCAGCCGGTGAAGGTCTTCATGCGGATCTGCATTTTCTCGTTCTGGTACTGCACCTTGATGACCCGGTACCGTTTGGTTTTCCGCACGCCGGTGAGGGACAGGCAGCCTTCCTCTGTCTCAAAGGGCTTTTCCTTTTTCAGAATCACGGGGTTGTACATGACCATGTATTCCCCTTCGTTGTCAAAGGCGATGATCCGCTT
>JAFQGY010000107.1 GCA_017415325.1 Clostridia bacterium | reverse complement strand
TAGTCTTCATCAGGTGATCGTCAACGGCATGAGCGAAGTGATAGGTAGGAATCCCATCGGACTTGAGCAGAACAAAGTCTTCGTCATTTTCGGGAACTTCCAAATTGCCCTTGACCATATCTGTGAACCTGGTTTTCTTTTCAGGGTCCCCGTTTGCCAGAATCCGGATTACAAAAGGATCACCGGCTTTCAGATGTTCTTCCACTTCTTCAATGGTGAACTCTCTCTGTGCCAGCATAGCCGCTCTCTTCTGTTCGGCTGCAATATGCCAGTCGGTATTCTTGATTTCTGCTTTCTTGTCAGTCTGCTGGATTTCTTCCAGTTCTTCTTCGGTAGAGAAACAAGGATATGCTTTTCCTTCCGCAACCAGCTTCTTGGCAAATACATGATACAGCTCAGCTCTTTGGCTCTGCTTATACGGACCGTATGCACCTTTTTCCACCAGTTCGCCGTTTTCTCCCAAAACAAGCCCTTCGTCATAGGCAACGCCGTATGCGGAGAGGGTGTTGAGCAGCGCTTCCACAGCACCCTTGATTTCTCTCTGTCCGTCAGTGTCTTCAATTCTCAGGAAGAATACACCGCCGGACTGATGGGCAAGTCGTTCGTCAACCACTGCCTGATACATGCCACCAAAATGCACAAAGCCTGTAGGGCTGGGGGCGAAACGGGTTACTTTTGCGCCTTCGGGCAGATCTCTGGCAGGATATCTGGCTTCCACTTCGTCAATGGTCAGCTTCAGATTCGGGAACAGCAGATCTGCTAAATACTGATAATCCATGCTATACTACTCCTTTATTCCATGGGAATGTGGATAAAATCCCATTTTGCATTCTATACTTATAATTAGTAGTATTATATCACACTTTACCCAAACAGTCTATATATATTTTACCGATTTTTATACACAATCTTAACCCATGTTCTGCCAGTTTGATTGAAATTTATACGAATTGGGATTGTTCGCAGGAAGGTTTTCCCGCAATTCATGATTTGTTGTTGATTTTTGTCAGTCTTTATGATACACTATACATAGAAAATATTATTTGAACGGGTAGAAATACAGCCGGGAAACCGGTTGGCGGGAGTATGGAAAATGAGTGAAGCCATGCAGCAGAAAAAATTCAGAAATGCCATGGGCGGGTACAACAAAGAAGATGTGAACGCCTATATCAAGGAAACGGATCTGCAGAACAGTGCGGCGCAGGAAGAACTGAAAAATCAGATTGCGGTTCTGCATGCGGAAGCGGATGCACTGCAGCTTGCAAAAGAACAATGGGAAACCAGGGAAAAAGAATACACCTCCGCTGTGCAGGCGCTTCAGGAACAGTCTGCGGACAAAGACAGACAGATGGCAGATAAGGAAGAGGCTCTGCAGGATTTACAGAAACGCATGCATATACTGCAGGCACAGACAGAATCGCAGAATACTGTGATTGAAAAGCTGCGTGAGGAAAAAGACAGTCTGGAAGAAAAAACAACTGCTCTCAGGGAGTCTTTGGAAGTGTCGGAATCCAGGGCTGCTGTGCTGGAACAGAAACTGGCGGAAATGCAGGAACAGATGGAATCCGGTGCTGCAGAAATGGCGAAGGCTCTGGAAGCGGAAAAAGTACGGGCAGAAGCTGAAATCGCACAGTTCAAAGCCGCTTTCACAGAAGACGAGGAAAGTACCGGGTATAAGATTCAGATGTATGACAGGATCAGCGGTCAGATCGGGGATATTCTGCTGGGAGCAAACCGGAATGCGGATGATATACTGAACACAGCCAAGGAAGATGCGGACAGAATGCGTTCCGAAACCGCAGAAGAACTGGAAAAGAACCGATGCGATCTGCAGAATGAGATTATCAGAATCCGGCAGGAAACCGAGCAGGAAGCCATTTCCATCCGGGAACGACTGGCAGAAACGGCGGAAACCATGCTGTCCGGGATCTCGGAAGAAATGCATGCCAATATTGAGAACTGCTTGAAAGAACTGGCGACCTGCATGACGGAAGTGGAATACGATACGGAAACCATGCTGCAGACCATGCAGAAGCGGTACCGGGAAATGAACGACCGGATTCAGTATTACCAGAGCTGTGTACAGGATCATGTGGAAAAACAGCTGCGGGAAATGGATCAGAAATACGGTATCCTGAAAAACGGGAGCAGTAACTGATGGAACTGCAGGCAAAGAAAATCGGAGAAAGAATCCGGCAGCTGCGAACAAGGCGGGGACTGACGCAAAAGGAACTGGCCGGTGAGCAGATGACACGGAATATGCTCAGTCTGATTGAAAACGGCAGTGCTCTTCCCTCTCTGGCGTCTATTGCATATCTGGCAGAAATGCTGGAGGTACCGGTGGATTACTTCTTTTCCGCCACAGAGGAGGATGAGGGGCGGTATATCAAACTCTCCGTGATTGATGCGCTGCGGCGGAGTTATCATACTGAACAGTATACAGAGTGTGCCGGTCAAATCCAGGGGATGCCCGTTTCTGCTGTGGATGATGAGGTGGCACTGATCGGGGCACATACGTATATGCATATTGCTCTGGAAAGTGCAGCGGCATATGAATTGAAGACAGCAGCGGCACACCTGAAAAATGCCCAGGAGTATATGCAGAAAACGGTATATGCCGGAGAAGATCTGAAACGGGCTGTTGTGTATTACAGGGATCTGTTTGCACTGCTTCCCTCTTCCCTGGAGTTCCCGGAACGTCTTACGGATCTGCGGTATGCCTGCGGCTATATTCCTGCAGAAATGCTTTTGTATCTGGGATCGCTGCGGATTGTCGGAAAAGGTGCACTCAGCGGGAAAGAGTTTGCCAGAGATACCTGTGCTGCCAGACACATGCAGGCACTTATTGCCCTGTCTTCAAACCGGACGGATGCTGCGGTACGGATGCTGCGGGATCTGGCGCAGGACAATGATCTGCCGTATTTCATGCGGTTCCGGGTATACAGTGACCTCGAAGAAGCTGCCGGAAATACGGGAGAATACAGAATCGCCTATATGGCGGCACGGAAGAAACTGGATCTGCTGGAAACAGCAAAAAAATAATGAGGTACAGACATATGACAAAAGAACAGGCAAAACGACAGGCAAAAGAACTGGTTGCCAGAATGACAGCAGAAGAAAAGGTTTCTCAGCTGCTGTACAATTCCCCTGCCATTGACCGGCTGGGTATTCCGGATTACAACTGGTGGAACGAAGCATCCCACGGCGTTGCCAGATCCGGTATGGCTACTGTATTTCCCCATGCGATTGCACTGGCGGCTACTTTTGATCCCGCCCTGCTGGGACAGATCGGAGACGCAGTTTCCACGGAAGCCAGAGCCAAGTATAACAACAGCATTCTGCACAATGACAGAGATATTTATAAAGGGCTGACCTACTGGACTCCCAATATCAATATTTTCCGGGATCCCAGATGGGGACGCGGGCAGGAAACTTTCGGGGAAGATCCCTATCTCACAGCTGCCATGGGGATGGAATACATCGGCGGTCTGCAGGGGGATGGAGAATTCCTGAAATCTGCCGCCTGTTCCAAGCATTATGCGGTACATTCCGGTCCGGAAAACCTGCGGCACACCTTCAATGCGGAAGTCAGCGAGCATGATCTGTGGGAAACCTATCTGCCGGCATTTGAATGGACGGTCAAGGCAGGTGTAGCCGGGGTGATGGGAGCGTATAACCGTACAAACGGGGAGCCCTGCTGCTCTCATTCCCGCCTGATTCACGAGATTCTCCGGGAACAGTGGGGGTTTGACGGATATTTTGTTTCCGACTGCGGTGCCATTACGGATATCTGTGAGTACCATCATTATACCGATACCATGGCGGAAGCGGCTGCGCTGGCACTGAAGGGCGGCTGCAACCTGAACTGCGGAGGTGCGTATACCCATCTGATGGAAGCGTACGAGCAGGATCTGATTACGGAAGAGGATATTACCATAGCGGCGGAAAAAGTATTTGAAATCCGGTATCTGCTGGGTGAATTCGAAGAAAACCGTCCATATGCCGATATTCCATTTGACAAACTGGACTGTGCGGAACACCGAGCACTGAATCTGCAGGCGGCGGAAGAATGTATGGTGCTTCTGAAGAATGACGGGTACCTGCCGCTGGATGTACATACCGACAAAAAGATAGCTGTAATCGGCCACAATGCCATGTCTGTTGTGGCACTGGAAGGCAATTATAATGGGATGGCTTCGGAATATATTACCATTGCAGACGGGATGAGACGGGTATTCACCGATGCCTCTGTCCGTGCAGCCAAGGGTTCCAATATTTGGGTGGACAACCGCAATGACTGTACCGGCTTCACCAACATGATCAGTGAAGGCATCGCTTATGCACAGAATGCGGATATTACAGTGCTTTGTCTGGGGCTGGACTGCCATATCGAAGGCGAAGAAAACGGTATGCACAACGAATACTTCGAAAACGGTGACAAGATGCAGCTGCGTCTGCCCAAAACCCAGATGGATCTGGCGGAAGCGGTATGCGACGTGTGCGAAAACGTGATTGTTGTGGTACTGGCAGGCAGCGCAGTGGATCTGGGAGAAAAGCTGACGGGACATGCCAGAGCCATCATCCACGGATGGTATCCCGGCGCTGTGGGAGGACTTGCCGCGGCCAGACTGATCGGCGGGCTGTATTCTCCCAGCGGAAAGCTGCCGGTCACTTTCTACCGCAGTGTGGAAGATCTGCCGGAATTTACGGATTACAGCATGGCTGGGCGTACCTATCGGTATTTTTCCGGAGAACCGATGTATCCCTTCGGATATGGGTTGTCCTATACCAGCTTCCGGTATCAGGATGCAAAGATTCTGCAGGATACAGAGGATGTACTGGAGATTTCGGTAACGGTAGAAAACACCGGTGCCATGGATGGAATGGAAAAAGTCCAGGTGTACGGCAGCTTTACCGATTCCAGGACTGTTACACCGATCCGGCAGCTGTGTGGACTGCAGGCTGTGAAGCTTGCTGCAGGAGAAAAGAAAACAGTGACAGTGGAAGTACAGAAATACTGGCTGAAAGCAGTACTGGAAGACGGATCACGGGTTCCTGCTGACGGTAAAGTGCTGCTGACTGTCGGCGGACATCAGCCGGATGCCAGAAGTGCTGCGCTCTGTCCGGACAATCTGATAACAGTGGAACTGTAACAATCCACTGAAAAACACAAACGGCATATCCTGGAAAAGTCCGGGACATGCCGTTTTCTGTATGCAGCTTTATTATACTCTGTCTGGGTAGCGTTCTGCCGTAATGATACCGTCTTTCACATGCAGTTTACAGATCCGTGCAGTTCGGCGGTCGCCTTGCAGTGCTTCGTCCGGTGTCAGGTCACGGGCGTGGTAGATGGCATAGTACTGATCATCCAGTTTCAGTACACTGTGGTGGCCAACCCCTTCTTCGTATTCGTTGCCCATCATCACGGGAGAAAACTTCCCTGCTTCGGTGTGCTTGATGAAATCTACTTTTGTGAGATCCTGCTCATCGGTTTTGGCCGCAGCATACCCGATATGGTAGGTGTCGTTCTGGAAGCAGGCGCCGCTGTACATCACATACTGCCAGCCGTCTTCCGCAAACCAGAAAGCACCTTCGATGGTGTGCCAGTCCCGGCCGTCACCATTGCGGTTCCGCATGAAAATTTCTTCATCAAATGTAGGCACAATGACTTCTCTGGGGGTATAGGCAGGGGTATAGGGATCCAGCAGACGATCTACGAAAACCCTGGTACCGATCCGGTCGGTGTTGGTGTTGTCTTCCGCATACCACAGGAACAGGCCTGCTTCTGTCTGCACCACATGGGAGTCAATGGAGAAACGGTCAAACAGACACCTGGCATCTGTAAACGGGCCGAGAGGAGAGGCGGACTTTGCCACATGGAGATACTGGAACATACCTTCATCCTGACAGGAAACGTAGAGATAATACCAGTCACCGATTTTTATGATACTGGGTGCCCAGTAATTCCTGTGGGTGCCGATGGAACAGACCACGCCTGCGAATTTCCATTCTCCGAAGGGAGAGTCCGTAGAATAGGCTTCCACACCGTCACCGGCAGTTACATACAGATAGTATTTTCCCGCATCTTCAAAAATAAACGGATCCGGCTGGCTGCGGTGGGTATTTCCAAAATTCAGTTTCATATGTTTTCTCCCTTCAGAGCAGTCCCATTTCCGCAAAGGGCAGCGGCTGGAACTCCGGCAGAATCTCTGTAAAACGGCTGCCGGACAGATCCAGTACTTCCCCTTCCGGAATGCCTGCGAATGTACGGTCGGCCAGTTCAATATTGTTCCGGAAAACGTTGTGATACCGGGTTTCAAAACAGTTGAACCGGGCAATATCGATGGTTTTGTGGTTGATAATGATGTTGTTTTCCATCCGGCAGTAGTGGGGATTTTTCTGTTCGGTTTCCGGATCCCATGTGACATATTCTGCAATATGCGGGTATCTGGAAGACCACAGTTCTCCCTGCCAGGGCATTTCCCGCAGACGCTGCCAGTGAGTGCTTTCCGGCTTGTCTTCCAGGTCATCCCAGTATCCGTAAGCGTGGAAACGGATGGCATAATTGGAACGGGCACACTGGTCAATGATGAGATTGTTGGAGAAGATCATGTCATGACCGCCGTGAAGCAGCAGTGCCGACTGGCAGCGGTACATGATATTGCCATAAATGGCACAGCTTCCCAGATTGTCATCGCAGTATACAGCGAAAATCCCGATATGCTGGGTGTCCGCATCGCTGCTCATATCGTGGAAATAATTGTACCGGATGGTATTGCCGCAGGTGGTGTAGTCCCGACCGGCATAAATGGCGGAGGAGTCGTCGGCAATTTTGCATACATTGTAGATTTCATTGTACTCTATCATATGTTCATTGCCGGAAAACGAGATAGCCATATGTGCGGAATCGTGAATACAGTTATGCGATACGACACAGCCCACGCCGGATACAGCCACACCGGGACGGTATGTACGGAAAATTTCGGCTATGTGGTGGATGTGGTTGTTTGTGATCAGATTGTCGGATCCGGTGAGGGTGGGTCTGTCCCCGCCGGAGATCTGAATCCCGCCCTGTCCGGTATG